>CAZBEU010000582.1:0-1926 GCA_964491005.1 uncultured archaeon
GTTAAAAAGAATAAAAGAAATAATTGGATATATGCCAAAAGGTATATGGGGAGGTACTTTTCATTCATTAGCTAATAGATTTATTAGACTTTATACAAAAGAAGCTGGATTAAGACCTGCTTATTCAATAATTGATCAATCTGATTCTTTATATCTTATTAAATTAATAAAAGAATTTAATTATAAAGATAAAGATTTTGGATTTATTCCTTCGCCAAAAATTTGTTTTAAAGTATATTCCTATTCAATCAATAAAAATAAATCAATACATACAATTTTAATGGAAAATTATTCTGAATATAATCAAGAAAAAAATCTAAACATTATAAAAGAAATTTTAAAAAAATATGAGCAACGTAAGAAATTAAATAATTTTGTTGATTTTAATGATCTTCTTATTATTTGGAATAAATTATTAGATTCAAAAGAAATTGCACAAAAAATAGCCCAAAAAATAAAATACATTTTAGTTGATGAATATCAAGACACAAATTATTTACAATCCCAAATAATTTATAAAATAGCAAAATTAAATAACAATATTATTGTTGTTGGAGATGATGCTCAAAGTATTTATGGTTTTCGAGGAGCTAATTTTAAAAATCTTTTAGGGTTTGAAAAATTATTTCCTAATTTTAAAAAGTATAAAATTAGCTATAATTATCGATCTACTTCTGAAATTCTAGATTTGGCAAATAATTCTATTAAGAATAATAAAATTCAATTCAAAAAAAAAATGATATCAACAAGAAGAATTCAAAAAAAACCGTTTCATATAATTGTTAATAACGAACTTGAGCAAGCAGAGTTTATTATTTCTAAGATTTTTGAACTTAAACATAGAGGGATCAATTATTCAGATATTTCAATCCTTTTTAGATCAAATTATCACTCATTAATTTTACAAAAACAACTTCAGTCTCATAAAATACCTTTTATAGTACGATCAGGGCTGTCTTTTTTTGAACAATCTCATATAAAAGATTTCATTTCCTTTTCTAAAATTGCACTAAATCAATGTGATGAATTAGCTTGGAGAAGAATCTTAAAAATCATTCCAGGAATTGGAAAAATCAATACTAAAAGAATTATTGAGATAATATTCACAAATGAAAATCAAAAACATTCTATTTTAAAAAATAATCTCCTTTTTCAAAAAGTTAAAAATCTTAAATTAAAACAACAATCCTTTGATTTATTAAATAAATTCTTCAGAGATTTTAAGGAATTTAATAGTAATACGAATCCAATAGAAATATTCAAAGCTACACTTAATTTTACTAAAAATTATATTGAAAATAAATATGACAATTTAAATAAAAGATTGAAAGATATTGACCTATTGAAAGAGTTTTATATACAATATAAAACAATTAAAAATCTTTTTGATGATATAAGTTTGAATATTGAAGAATCGGATAATTCTTCCGAAGCTCATGAAAAGGATAAAGATCGAATAATTCTATCAACAATTCACAGAGCTAAAGGATTGGAATGGAAAATTGTTTTTTTAATTTCTTTAACTGAAATGGTATTTCCTTCCTCTCAAAATATAAATAATCAAGAAAAGTTGGAAGAGGAAAGAAGAATATTTTATGTTGGAGTAACTAGAGCTAAAGATGAGTTATATTTAGTTTCACCGCAAGAATATAATATGATTGGAAAGAAAAAAAATTCAACAATTTCTCGATTTGTAGCTGAACTTGATAATAATTTATATAATAAAATGATACCTTACAATTATGATACTTCTGATAAGGAAATATTTAAAAATCTTAATTTTATAACTGCGGATAAATTATTTCATGATAAGGATTGATAAAGAAAATTAATTATATATCTTTAAAAGAACTACATGCGGTCTAATGACTGTTGATTTCTATAAATACATGATCACTTCTGCAATGGATATACTTATTTATCATA
>CAZBEU010000583.1:0-2073 GCA_964491005.1 uncultured archaeon
CGCGGCGGGGTACGTCGCCTTTGCGGTGCTGCAGACCTTCGTGGGCGTGATGAACGGCATGGGCCAGACCGCCATCCCGATGATGATGTCCAAATGTCTCACCATCCATAGCGGTTATAATATAAGTATTGTTTTTATATAATTGAAGTTTGGTTTTATGTAGAGATACTAATTCAGAAACAAATTCTTTTGCATTTATATCCTTAAAAGAAATTTTATTACTTAATAGATCATCTCTAAAAAATAATTGAAGTCCGTCAGGAGTCGTATAAATTTTATCATATGGCCAATCGGTAGGACATGCAATTCCACTCATGATTAACCATTTATATCCATAATCACCTACTATTTTAGCTACTTTTGTTGAAATAGCCATTTCTGGTGGAAAAAATCCTTTTTTAATCCAGGTATTCCCGAATTCTTCTCTATTGATTTCTTCATTTAATCTAATTTGTCGAGATATTTCTTTTCTTGGAATAAGAGGTAAAATAGGATGGAATTTTCCTGTTCCGAGTATTTCAATTTTATTCTCAGAAACCAGATTTTTTAATAAATCTATACTATCTCCCATTCCATATTCTTTTAAAAGCTCAATTAGTATGCCATTTATATTTAAACTAAATTTTACCCTATCAAGGTTATCTAATACCTCAAATAAAGGTTTATAGCATTCAGCATCTATTCTTCTTAATACGTCTATATCTTGCGTAGGAGGTTGATAGATATGAAGTAAAGGTGCCCAAAAAGTTGTCAAATTATTACCAATTTTATGTTTTTTTTTAGAGATCTGGATTAAAGAATGAGACAAAGCTTAAAAAATTGATATATAGGATTAAAGTATCAAAGAATTATAAAAAAAAGGTCTTAGTTGTAGTTTTTCATTACTATATCTAGATTAATTTGATAATTGGAAATATTAAAAAAAAAAAGGATAATGGATCACAATGATACTAAGATATTCCAAACCGATTCTGGATTTAATGGTTTAAATGGACTTTTATTAAACTCATTTTTACAAATTTTATAAAAAGTATTATTGATAGGAGCCTTTACACCATTTTTTTTTGCTAATTGAATTAAATAACCATTAAGATAATCTAATTCGGAAATTCCTCTTTTATTTATAATAATATCTTGGTACATACTATTGGGTCCTGCTTTCTTTAATCTTTTCTTAAAAATATTATCAGCAATTTTTTTTGGTATTTTATCTGCTTTTTTAAAATCATTCCAAGAGGTTATTCCATCAATTTTGTGTTCTTCAAGACCTATAGATTGAATTATTTCAATACCTTCAAATATTAATTTTGTTAATATTCTTCTTATGAAAGATATTGATTCAATATTTATTTTGTAATCAAAAAGTGTTAAAACAGAACTTGATAGATTAAATAACAATTTGGTGTGAATAGCATTTTGAATCTTTTGAGTGATGGTTAATGGAATTGATAATTGTATTATATTCTTTATTTGTTCCATTTCTCTAAAGAGAGAATTATCAAGAGTACCAATAATAAGTTCTCTTTTTTTTTGATAACCAAAAATACCAGGTTCATCTCTCCAAGCAGATATGGAAATGACACCATAAATAACTTTTGAAAAATATTTTGATAATATTTTTTGATTTTCTACCCCATTTTGGAATGTAAGAATAATAGGTGTATCATTTAATTTATTCTTTATATCAATTGCAACTTCTTCCAAATTATAATTCTTTACTGTTATAATAATAAGATCAATATTGCTAATTTCATTAAGATCTTCTATAACTTTAATAGGAATTATTTTTCTGTCCTTTAATTTTTTTTCATATAGAGTTAATCCTATATTCTTTAATACTTTAGCATTTTCTCCTCTTGCTAAAAAATAAAGGTCTTTATAATTTTGAGCTAATAGACCTCCAATAGTACCGCCTATTGCTCCAATTCCATAAATTAAAATTCTCATTTTGTTTTATTTGTTAAAAATTAAGAATTATAATCTTTAAATAAATAATAATTATTTGATAATAACTCTAACTATAAATGTGAACAAATTTGGACACGGGGTCCTCACTTGTTCTAACCCGTCGTT
>CAZBEU010000584.1:0-3641 GCA_964491005.1 uncultured archaeon
CTCAATCATAAAAGTTGATAATTTTCTTGCTAAATCATCAGAAGCCCCTATTCGTGTAAATATCTGGTCAATTATTCCTATTTTAGCCGAACTTGCTGGAACGAAACAACCCATTTGACCAATTAAACATATTAAAGCAACTTGACGTAAAAAAGTGGATTTTCCCGCCATATTTGGGCCTGTAATAATTAGGATTTGTTCTGTATCTGTATCAATATAACAATCATTAGGTATAAAACTTTCACTGGTATTCATCTGCTCTATTACAGGATGTCGACCATCTTTAATTTCTATTTTTTTTTCCTTAGTTAATATCGGCCTACAATAATTATTTTTTTCAGCTAAATCAGCAAAACTACTATAAACATCTATATATGCTAGATTTTTCGAAGTTTCTAATATATCTAATGTATCATTAACGATTTTATCTCTAATCTCACAAAAGAGATTATATTCTAATTCATTTATTTTTTCTTGAGCCGATAATATTTTTTCTTCTAAAATTTTCAAATCTTTTGTCGTATATCTCTTTGCATTTTTAAGAGTTTGACGTTCTACATAATTTTCAGGAATATTTTTAATCAGTTCAAGGGTTCTTTTTGTTATTTGTATATAATAACCTAAAATATTGTTATAACCAACTTTTAATCCCGAATTCAGATTGAAAATCTTTTTTTCTTTTTCTTCATATTCAAGGAGGTATTTTTTTCCGTTATTGAGAATATCTCTAAGATTATCAACTTCCGAATTATATCCCTGTTTAATAATATTTCCGTCTTTTATAGTTATTGGAGGGTCATCTTTTATTGTATTTTCAATAAGCTCTCGAATATTCTTAAATTCATTAATTTTATTTAAATATTTCGATATTTCCTGTATTTTAGATTTCTCTAAAATTTCCTTAATTTTTGGTATTTTCTTCAATGAATTTTTTATATTAATCAAATCTCTAGCATTTACCCGATTAATATATGTAATACGGTTTATATATCTCTCTAAATCTCCTAATAAACTTAATTTATCCCTAAGTTCCGTTCTTAGGAATATATCCTCTTTAAATTTTTGAACAATATTTAATCTATGATTAATTTCATCTATATCTGTTAGTGGTTGTAATATTACTCTTTTAATTAATCTTGAACCCATTGGTGTGAGTGTTCTATCAAAAATAGAAAGTAAAGAAGTCTCTCTTCCTTTTTCCCATAATGAATTAATTAATTCCAAATTTCTTTGAGTTGTATAATCTAAATGCAATATTCCCTCTTCTTCAAATAACATTATTTTAAAAATATTGGGAATTAATTCTTGTTGCGTTTCTCTTAAAAAGGCTAGAAGTCCCCCTGCTGCTTCTATTGCAATAAATGAATCCTCAAGGCCAAAACTTTTTAAATTAGATATTTTAAAATGAGTCCTAATGAGATTATATGCTTCATTGTATTCAAAATAATAATTATCATATTTTCTAATAACTGCTTCAGTAATATCTGTTATAAAAACAAATAAATTATCATCCTTTTGAAGTTCAGAGGGAATAATTAATTCGGCGGGATTAAAGCGAGCGAAAAGACTAAGTAATTTCTCTAATGGATCGATATTTTTTATAGAATATTCTGCAACAATAAATTCACCCGTAGAAATATCTGCAAAAGCACATCCATATCCCTTTGTTCTTTTAACTAACGTTGCTACATAATTATTATCATTTGATTTTAACATATAATCTTCTGTTAAGGTGCCCGGAGAGAGAATTCTTGATACACCTCTTTTTACAATTCTGCCTTTTACTGTTGAAGGATCTTCGAGTTGATCAACAATTACTACTGTTTCTTTCTTTTTTATTAAATTAGTTAAATAATTTTTGCAAGCATGATGGGGAATTCCTGCTAATGGATACTTATCATCCCCTACCTTGCGATTTGTTAAGGTTATTCCTAATAATTTTGACACTCTAACAGCGTCATCATAAAAAAATTCATAAAAATCTCCCATTCTATATGCAATGAGATGTTCTGGGTATTTTTTTTTAATAGAATACCAATGTTTAATCATAGGTGTAAGATTTCTTTCGTTTAATTGCTCAGTAAAAGCTGAAGTCATAATCATTCTATATTAATTATTTTAATACCATAATATTGACTTTAATATTAATTTTTGATTTAAATTAATTCTAATTATTTAGTTTTTAATAATTTTAGAAAATTATCTCTATTATTAATTAATATAGTTCTTAAAAAAAGTAAAGAGTGTCTTGATTGAGTATTAAAATATATTATAAATTAAATTTAAAGATGTTTTCCTAACCAAATAAACATGTCTCTATATACTTCAGCTCTTCCTTTATCATGCCAAAGTTCATGAAGAAATCCTTCATATTCTTTGTATATTTTATCAATACTTCTAATATTTTTAAAAAATTTTTTTGTCTTGCTAATATCAGCAATTTTATCATCTTTACCTTGATTTATAAGGACAGGACAAATTAATCTTGATGCATTTTTTAATGCTATTTTCATAGCATCTTCCATTTCAGAATAACTCTTAACTGTTATTTGTGTCAATTTATTCTTATCCGCGATATGTTCTCTAAGCATTTTTACATCATTTGTTAATTTATTCTGCTCAATTATAAGATCTATAGTTTTTAACTGTCCGGATACAATCTTGTCTACTTTTTTAGTACTGGTGATCGTCATTTTTAATCCAAATAATGGTGAGGATGCAATAACTCCTGCTATGGCTGGATGTTCAATTGCATATATTAAAGCAATTAATCCCCCAAAAGATTGTCCAATTACAAATATTTTCTTATCTTTATTTTTATCTTTTATAACATCCATGAATAGCACAATATCTTTCTGGATATCTTCCATTGAATCTATATGTCCTGGGATATCTATAATATTTCTCATATGACCTCTTAGATCAAAAGCATAAATCCCATATCCTTTCTCAGCAAAATATTCTGCTATAGGTTTTAATCGATCTGAATGCGTTCCTAAACCATGAAAAGCAATAATTACTGCTTTGATTTTTTCAGAATCAGATCCCCAATATTGGTAAAAAAGCTTTTGAGCACCTCTTCCTTCAAATGTATCAGTTAAATTTTGCATTTTATAATCACTTGAATAAGTTATGAATAATTAAATAAAAATTTAGAGTATTAAATAATCTCTTCCTTTTTTTGTAGAACTACTTTTTTTTAAATCCAAAAATGTTTTGCTTAATTTTGGTCCAAATGCTATTTACATATAAAATAAACATTATATAAGTTATATAGAATATAATTAAGAAAAGATAAGAGAATATCCAAATTTATTAGAAATCTAATGTAAGAACTCTTTTAAATCATACGAGGAAAAGAAATGAATAAGAAAATTATATTGAAATTATTGTTAATTAATGTTATTTTTATAGTATTATTTTTTAATTTGAGTAATACTAATGTAAATTTAATTGATAATTATATTAAATATGAAAATATAAACTATTCACAATCAATGAATACTCTAACTATAAATGTGAACAAATTTGGACACGGGGTCCTCACTTGTTCTAACCCGTCGTTAGAGGAAACGGGCGATTAAGATGAATCATGATGTAGTACATCCGCATGAATATACTTGTTGCTGAACTAATAGGGC
>CAZBEU010000585.1:0-7268 GCA_964491005.1 uncultured archaeon
GTAATTTTAAATCAGAAAAATAGTTAAAATAAAAAAAATTTACTATTGATTATTTAAAGTAGATGATAATTTGAAAGAAAGAAAATAATTCTAAAAACAAGGATAATAAATCTTTATAAAAATTTTTAACTATTCTTTAACTTTTGATAAATAGTTGTAGCAATTGATGTTCAAAGAGTCTATGAAATTTAAATTATGTCCAAATTCATTAGTGAACCAGAAGAAGAATTTAGCTTTAATTGTCCATCTTGTAAAGAGGGGAGTTTAAAAATTATCAAAAATCTTTATGATCTGCCAGATAAAGACAAAATGTTGATTATCAAATTTGAATGTAATCATTGTAATTATCATCAAAATGATATTATTCCTTATACTACACGTATAGAACCTGGAAAATTAACTTTAAAAATAACAAATGAAGAAGATCTAAAGTCAAAAGTATATAGATCTCCGACTGGCAAGTTGGAAATCCCGGAATTAGAATTATCTGTAGAACCAGGACCAAGTGCAAGATTCTATTACACTAATATTCAAGGTATATTATTTAGATTCGAAAAGGCTATAGAAATACATCTTAATAATGAAGATTTATCTGAAGATGAAAAACTTGAAGTGGTAAAGATTCTTAATAATCTAAGAAAAGCTATAAATGGTAATTATCCCTTTACATTAATAATTGAGGATTATTCTGGAGGTAGTTATATTATTCCTACAGATGATTCCAAACTTTCTTATTTAAAATTAAATACTACTAATGATTTATAATTTAGAAAATTTTTTTTTTTACCCGCCTTTCTATTGACTTAAGTATTATATTAAGTAAAAAAGTAAAATTATAATTTTGTAAGAAAGGTCAAATATATATGGTAGATAAAATAAAACGAGTTGGAATCCTAACAGGGGGCGGAGATTCGATAAAGAATTTCCTTTACGATCCGCATACTGCCCTGGTTTAAATAGTGTTATTTATGGCATTATGTTAAAAGCCTTTGATTCAGATGTTAAATGTGTTGGTATTCTTAAAGGATGGAAAGGTTTTATGGAAAATCTGACAATACCCCTTAACATTGAAGAACATGATGATCTTCACACAGTTGGAGGAACTTTTTTATATACAAGTAGAACAAATCCATTTGAAAAACTACAAAAAGTAAAAACTGATGAAGAAAAAGAAAAATTAAAAGAAGAAATTGCTAAAGAAATGGCTAAGAAATTTGAGGTTCTAGGTATTGATGCTTTAATTGCTATAGGAGGGGATGATACTCTTGGTGTTGCAAATTCCATGCATAAATGCGGAAATGTTAAAGTTGTAGGATGTCCTAAAACAATTGATAATGATTTAGCGGGAACAGATTATACTTTTGGTTTTTGGAGTGCAGTTCAATTAGCATCTAATACTATAGATAATCTTACGACAACAGCACGATCTCATCAAAGAATATTTGTTGTTGAAATTATGGGAAGAGATGCAGGCTTTTTAACAATGTATAGTGGAATCTCAGGTGGAGCAGACATTATTCTTGTTCCTGAGACTCCTTTTAGCTTTCAAGAGCATATAATCGATGTTTTAAAAAGAAGGGTTAATGCAGGTCATAAATATCACATAATTGCTTGTTCTGAAGGCGCTTATCCTTCAGATGAATCGTTAGAAAAAGATTTTAAAACAATATCAAAAGAAACTATTAATCAATTGCCAAAAGATGTATTTGGTAATCCTTTGCTAACTAGACTAAATATATCACAGATTTTAACAAAAGAAATAAATCTCAGAGAGGATTTAAAAGCAGAATTTAAGAAAAATGACACAAATTTTGAATGTAGGGATGTTGTATTAGGTCATACAATGAGAGCGGGCACTCCAAACTCTTTTGATAGAATATTAGGATTACGATTAGGTCTTGCTGCAATGAAATTAATATTAAATAATGATTTTGGTAAAATGGTTGCTCTTAGAGGAACTAATATTGAGAGTGTTCCTCTTTCTGAAGGATCTAAAAAGAAATATATTAATCCAGATGAAGATGAAGTAGAATTAAGAAATCTTTTGGTTAAAACTAGATATAAATCAAGAGAAAATTAATTTTTTTTTTTAAAAGCTCTTAATTAATCCATAAAAAGATTTTAAGAAATTTTAACAGTATGACTCTGTTTATAAAAGATATTTATTTAACTAAGTCAATTATATTTTCAAAAATTTTTCCAAAAGTAATGATCTCATTTAAAGAAGCTCTAAATGCAGTAATATCATTACTTTCAATGTAGAATTTAAGATTATTCTCTCCTTCTTTTTCCATAATTAATTTAGATCTTTTAGAAGTAATTTTATTAAATTCAGGTAAAAATGTATTGAAAGAAATATCTCTTATTTCTGATGTTTTAAAATAAAAGTTTATAGAGGATTTAATTGAATAATCATCTTGTTTATACATTATTTTTCAACTAGATCTAACTCTTTTTGTTTTCTCTTTGAAACTCTAAAAGATTCAGCTCCTCTTGGAGTTTCGATAGAATATGCTCCACCTGTAAATTTAGCTTTACATTTTTTACAATACCAAATGCCAGTTGATAATCTTTGAACTGATCCTTTAGTTTCGCATTTGGGGCATTTAATATTATTACTTTTCATTTTTTCAAGGATCATACGTGTTCTTTTTCTAACAACTGATCCATATCTTGCTCCATATTTTCCTGTAATTCCGACCTTTTTAGTCTTACCCATATATAATCACATTTGATTCTTCTAAATTTACTTAAATAATTAAAAACAATATAAAATAAAAATTTTAGCCAAAAATATAAAAAATACCAAGTTATTTTGGACAAAAGACTTAGTCTATCATAAAATCAAAAAAAAATATAATTAGGTTGAATTTTTTACATATTGCCAAACGTTTAATTTTTCTCTTAGATTTTTTGCAATTTCTAATGCTTTTTCTCCAAGCATTTTTATCTCTTCAATAGTGAAGGTTGTTATCCCACTTTTCTGGATACTTGTAATCTCTTTTTCTGTGACTGATAATGTAATTCTTCCATCACTTACTAATTCTTCTGGAAGACTTGGATCTAAGAATATAACATCGTCAATCTTTCCAAAAGTAATTGCCAAAGGAAGTTCATTTATTATTTCTTTTCCATTAAGATATTTTCCAGTCCATTTAGGTTCTTCATCAATCCATTCTCCTTTTGGAATACGGGAGGATATTAAAGCCGTTAAAGCCCCCACACCTCCACAATCAATCATATTTCCTCCGTGATTGATCACATACATGTCAACAAACAATATATAAACTGCTTTTTCTTCTTTTATACATAATTTTTGAGTTTGTACACAATCAGCATGTCTTATTCCTCTATCAACAACTCTTGCTAATTCAATTGATTCTTCATCTGGAGGGCCTCTCTCGAATAAGGGGGAAGCTAAAGGTAATAATTCAGCCATAATAGTGCAAACACCTTCATTTGGTAAATCGGGAAAAGGCTCACCAATTTCATATTTAACACCGGTAATTATTCTAGTATCACCTAAAGTGACATCAGCAGAACCTTCTGCTGAAGATATTGTATCTGTTTTAATACAAAAGGGTCTATAATCCCAAAGTCCTCTACCATCAATTCTTTCTCCTTTCTTTAAATTATTAGTGATATAATTCTTTTCAATTGTTGATATTACTCGTTTAATATCCATCATTTTTTATTTTTACCTCTTTATTTTTGTATTCTCTCTTGAATCTGAATATATTTCGATTTTAATGCATCCAATTGCATTTGATATATTTTTTCTAAAGCATCTTTTAACATATCGAGAGATGTAGTCATTTCTTCTTGATTCATTTTTCCATCAAATTGTAATAAAGATATTTCATTATTGAACCATGTTATAGCACAAGGCATATCAGAATCACCCGCTTTATCTTCAATTCCAGATAAATCAGTTATAAGTTGTCCATCTACTTTTCCTACAGCACATGAAGAAACTAAACTTCGCATAGGTATTCCCGCATCTGCAAGTGCTAAAGCTGCAACTGTGGTACTTGCGCATCTTGTACCTCCATCAGCATCAATTACTTCAATAAATATTTCAAAACTTGTTCCAGGGTAAAGTTCAAGAAATAAAACAGGTTCGAGACATTCTGAAATAATCATAGAAATTTCTTTTTCTCTTCGACCAGGAGCAGGACGTTTTCTTTCAAATACAGAATATGTCGCCATCCTATAGAACACTCTTAAAATCCCTTTGTCAGGTTTTGCTAAATGATGAGGATGTACCTCTCTAGGACCATACACCGACGCAAATATTTTATTGTTTCCCCATTCTATATAGGCACTTCCATCAGCATTCTTTATTACATTAACTTCCATTTTTATTGGACGTAGGTCTGTTAAACCTCTCCCATCTAAACGTAATCCATCATCACGCAACAACTTTTTGGGATATTCATCTTGAATTAATAATGTCATTATTTAATACCTCTTCTTTCTATTTCATTTTTTATAAATCCTTCCATTCTATCTGTTAAACCCGTTGTATGGGCCTCATTTTCTATTTTATAAATAGCTTCAATTAATAGTCGTTCATGTTCAATATCAACACCTTTTAACCAAATACGACCATTTTGTGCGACAAAAATATTACAATTAGTTAAATTTTTTAACATTTTTATCATAGAACCATTACGTCCTATTATTCTTGGTACTTTTTGAGAATCAATTTGTATAATTATTCCCCCCATCTTTTTCCCAAGATATTTACCAGCTAAGGTTATTTCAGGAGAATTTAATCGATCTGCTGCAATTACTTTTCCAATAATTGCATCACCTATAAAAAGCTTTTCAGGAATTTCTGATTCTCTTGAATTTCCACGCATCCTAATTTTAGGATTCCTTTTTACAGTATTTTTAATCTTAAGAATTCCTGAATATTTTGCGTTAATATCACAAACATATTTTACGGGGTTCTTATCTAAGACGATCCCGATTATTTTATCTCCAATGTGGGGCGTATAAAAACCTCTTAATGGTATTACATTAATATAATTCTTTTTAATTTGTTTCAAACCAATTATAACAGAGATAATCTTATCTCCTTTTTTATTTAAGATCGCACCTCTACCAGGTATATAATTTTCTGTATCATCAGTTAATACTTCACCCGGTGCAACAATTTCACGTAGAGTTTCTTCATCTTCAAACTCATCATTTTGTTCTTGTTCTTCCTCTTCTTGTTCAAGTTCTTCGTTATTTTCCATAAAAATACACAATCATAAAATAAATAATAATAAACAAAATTTTCTTTTTTTTTCAAACTTAATATAATTAATTATTGACATAATAAAATTTTAATGAAATTTGGAGTTAAGAATCAATTTTTGTTTCTAAAAAATCTAAAAGAGAAAATTTTTGAGAAAATCTAAAAATTTTATATTTTTTTGTTTCTAAGATTTTACTAATTTGGTTTGAACTCTTCCATGAGTAAGTTTATTAAGTTTATCTATTAATTCCATTTGTAATCCTGCAGGCATATTTACGACAGAAACCCAAGATCCATCAGATTGCCATTCTTCCTTTTTTATTTGAGCATATTGAGCTACAATATTATAACCTTTTGCTGTAAAAGATGTAGGAATTTTAATTGCCATCTCAATTTGTTCCATTCTTATTGGAAGAATAGTCCTAATTTGCTTTACAATATCATCAACTTGTTCTTCAGCAGACTTCATTAGATGTATTTTGATATTTAATTCTTCAATAGCTTTCTCTATTCTTTCAGGGGGATGAGGTTTTTTATTCTGAGGATTAATTGCATTTTTTGATATAATATTTATAATTTTTTTGAGTTTTTTCTCAATTTCCTCTTCACGTTGTGTCTTTGTCCAATGAAATTCTCCTTCCAAAAGGATATGAGCGGCTATTTCTTTTCCGTCTGTAGTTTCAAATATTGCTTCCATATCACCATCAGTGGCTTTTTTACCTCGCTTCAAATCCTCAAATACAATAAAGCTTTGAAAAATTAATTCTAAAGGAATATTAGGATCTTTTAATACTTCTTGAATAGTTAATCGAGATTTTCCTTTTCCTTCTTTTAGTCTTCTATTGATTTCTTCTCGAATATATTTGTTTATATTCCATGCTTTATCGGGATCCATAAGCATCTCGAATATTCTACCACTTTTTTCAATTCTCCCGATAATATTTTCTCCCAAATCAATTCTTGCGCGATCAATCATAGTATTAACACAATTTTTTTTTTTTTATTTTCAAGATCGATACTTTTTTTTTAAAACTTACTTAAATGAGCAATTATACATAAATAATAAGTATAATATTTCAAATTATTTTTTTTTTGAAATATTTTTATATTTTACTCAATAACTCTTTCTTTTCATCATTATTTAGTAGAATGAATTGTCTTTGATCCTTTAATATATATGCTACATCACAGGTTTTTTCATTAAGGTTTTCATCTCCCATAATCTCTTTCAACGCTTTCAATGGTAATAACTTTAAATCATCATCACTTATATCTTCTTTATAATTTTCTTCTAAATAGGTTCGAGCTTCATTTGCTCCAGATCCTATAGCAAATGCTCTATAGCCCCATAATGCACCAGAAGGATCTGTAAGGAATAAAGCCGTTTCACCATCAGGGTCAATACCAGCAATTAAAAATGAAACACCAAAAGGTCTAACACCTGCGTTTTGGGTATATGCTTGTAATATTTCACATATTTCTAATGTTAATTCTTTCACATTTATTTTTTCATCATAATTTAAAAGATGAATTTGTGCTTGTACACGACCTTTATCAATTAAGACACGAGCATCAGCAGTTAATCCCGCAATAGCAACACCAATATGATTATCAATTTTGAAGATTTTTTCAGAACCAATATTTTCTTGAAGATCAGAGCTTTTCTTTTCTACAGCAAATACCACAGAATTTTTATTTCTCGCACATATTGCTGTAGTTCCCCTTCTAACAGCTTCGATAGCATATTCTACTTGGAAAAGTCTTCCTTCAGGTGAAAATTGGGTGATAGCCATATCATAACCGCGACCAGCTTGTTGGAACATTTATCTTATGCACCTTTAAATTTTTTTTAAGCAATATTTTCTAATTAAAAAGAATAATAATTGGTTCAATATATATTTTTTTTAAATATATTATAAAATCGTTTTAGAAAACTGAAGCTCATTTTTAGAGGATATATCATAATTCTAAGCTTTAAAACAAAAATCATTGCCATGCTATTTTATTAACAAAAATAGAC
>CAZBEU010000586.1:0-2051 GCA_964491005.1 uncultured archaeon
TCTTGATAGCCCTATACTTCTGATCATTCTTTGAGTGCCTCCATTAGCAGGGAAAATCCCTCGATGTATTTCAGGAAAACCAAATTGGGCCCTCTTACTTGCTATAACAATATCACATACTAATGATAATTCACAACCTCCTCCAAAAGCATATCCATCTACGGCACCAATCAAAGGTTTATTAAATTTCTCAATTAGATCATAGTATTTTTGTCTTAAATACATTGCATGAGCCATATGAAAAGGAATATTTGGTTTTACTCCAGGTCCAAAAGAGGAAGATAAATCAGCTCCGGAAGAAAATGCAGGTTTTTTCGTATATTCTTTGGTTCCTCTTAAAACAACACATCGAACATCATTATTTAATTCAAAGGTTTCTAAAGCTTCAGCTATTTCTTTAAGAGTTAATATTTGAAGTGCATTTAATTTTTCAGGTCGATTGATAGAAATTACAGCATAATTACCCTCGGGTACTAATTCTACTTTAATATGTTGATATTCTTGTTTTTCTTCTTTAATTTCTGTCATTTCTTTTTTCCTTATATTTTTTTTTAAAAAATTCAATTTTTAAAATCGAATAATAAGTATTATTTTTTCTACAATTAAAATCTTTAATTTTTAATAATTCGTCATCCCTTTAAGATCTATTATTTTGAAGAATATTTAAATAAAAAAAGGGAATTAAGAAAAACAAAAAAAACAGGAATTTAAAAAAAAAATCTGATTATTTTCTCATTTTAGCAAATTCACCAGATCTCATCAATTCGATAGGCTTGAAATATTCCTTTCCGATTTTATCTGCTAAATCATCTAATAATTTTGACCATGCTTCATAATTTTTCTTACCAGTAATAGAAAGATATATCTTTAATTCCTATAGATTACTTCAATAATTAGATAAAATAATAATAACAATAGAGTAAAAATATATTAATAATTAAACCAAGATAGACTTCTTCTTTAAAAAGATTAAATTCATTATTATGGTTAAAATTAAAGATTTTTCTTTATAAAGAAAACATTGATTACTCATATCAAATTGATAAATTGACAAGCACATTAAAATTCATTGAGAAAATAAGACAAGAAGTTCAAAGATATTCAAAAGAATTAATAAAATTGTTTCCAAATAGAATAAATAGATTTAGTGAAAAAGATCTATCTAAATTCTGGGGAAAAAGTGTAGAATTTATTCAAAAACAACGATATTATAAAAAAAAAGATTCAAATTATCAAATCTCTGAAAATGCTTTAGAAGAACTTAAAAATGCTGTGATTAATAAATTTGATCAATCAAAAACTAAGAAAATAATTGATATTATCCATTGTTATCATAACAAAGAGATAGATTTTTATCAATTTTTCCTTTTTTTAAAACAAATTATCCAAAAAATTGTTATTATTAAACTAACAGATTTAGAATTGAGTATAATTTTTGGATATAATAGCAACACATTGAATAAAGTAAAAAATAGAATTATAGACGTAAAAAATAAAAAATATAATCCTGAATATAAATTTAGTCTGGAAAGGTTAGAAATACTAAGAAATAATATAAAAAATATATTAAAAAAAAAATCGAGAAAAGCTAATGAACTGATAAATAATTATATAAATTCAAATAAAGACATTAAAGACTATGTCTACCAACAATATACTATTAAATATCCTAAGTATTTTCATAATATGAAAACTCAGAATCAATTTTATTAGTTAGGTCTTTTATATGCAGATGGTCATATCAATATGAAAGGATATAAAATTTATCTTAAACTTAATGTAAAAGATCAGGATATAATAGAAAATTTTGCAAGAGAAATAGGATTTCCCATGAATAGAATAAAAACGATTATACAATTAAGAAAAAATAAAGAAGAGATCATAAAACAATATCATTATTTATATGTCACATTTAGATGTAAAATAATGGTAAGCCAATTAGAAAAATTAGAATTATTAAATTTTAAGTTAGGTAAAATAGGATTACCTTATATAGTAAAAAATTTAATTGAAAAAGCAAAAAAAGAATCAAATATTTGGACTTATACACA
>CAZBEU010000587.1:0-2667 GCA_964491005.1 uncultured archaeon
AGAGGTCCATGAACCAGAAGCCACTTGAGTACTACCTCGAGTTATTCTGTAAGTTGTTGGGTTATCGTCTATAGCTGTCCATGTAATGGAGTTTCCAGTTTGACCCACTTCATAATTCACATTCGAAGGAGAATTAATAGAAGGAGGATTTTCTATTGGACCAGTACCACCTCCTGGTAAGGGAGGAGGATTTCCATTTGCATAATATTGATTAATATTAGTACCACTTGTTCCTAAATTAATTTCGTGATCTAAAGAAACATATTTACCAATATTATCTTTCCAAAGAGTCCTTTCTATAATATTATATTTATCTTGTTCTAATGTAACCCAATCATGGGTAACAATACCACCTGTATCACCTGAGTTGGGATTAAAACACCAAAATGTTTGATGAAGATTCATTTCATCAATGAATTCAGAAATTGCTTCCATCCATATTTTAGTATCTCCACTGACTGGTCCACCCCATTCTCCAATTAATAATGGACTAATTCCATTTTCAACAATATAATACCAATTATCTCTCCATACATCATTATATAATGTATCCTTGTTAAATCCAGGATAAAACCAATCCTGTTGAAAAACACTTACTCCATAATCATGTGGTCCATATAAAAGTTTATTTTGTAAGCCAATATTTATAGGATAATCTGCAACTGCTCTTAGATTCCCTCCCCACCAATTATAGTAATAATCATTTGCATTATTAGAAGAATAATCTGCACCAGGTTTTGGATAAGCTTCTATTCCTTCGGCAAGAATTAAAACATTAGGATTTTGTCCATGAATAATTGCTGAAACATCTTCTACAGCTTTTTTCCAATTGTTAGTATCATTTGAATCATCCCATTTTGCTAGATCATCTTCAGTATATTGAGCAGGATTACCATGAGGTTCGTTAAAAACATCCATAGCTATTACGGTATCATCTCCTGCATAACGATTTGCTAAAAATCTCCAAGATTCCAACCAGTCTTGATAAGTATAAGAACTATAGTACCAAAGACGAGTCATCTGGCTGTTTACAACTCTATGCATATCTAGCATAACTTTTAATCCTACAGATTTACAATAATCAATAGCGATATCTAGAAGTTCAAGACTTGTTATTCCTGCCAATTCAGGACTAATATAGTCATTTATGCTCTGAACAAGAGGACTATTTCCATTCCGCCATTCAGTAACTAGCTGAACACATAATGGAAGTCTTAAAAGATTAAATCCTAAATCTGTGATGAGGTTAAGTGCATCATCTAACCTTGTAGCCCATAATCCATCAAAACCTTGAGTATTTGTCTCAAATCCAAACCAATTTATTCCAGTAAGTTTAACAACTCTTCCTTGGGCATCTACAATTCGATTTCCATTTACAAATAACCAATCATCATTAGAAGCGGATGTGATTATTGATATTTGCTGAATATTTCTATTTTGCATTAAATTACTTTCAACAATCGGATACAAAAAAGAGAGAGAAAAAGTTAATATTATAAAAAAATTTAATATCAAAAACTGTCTTTCTTCATTTTTACAATATTTCATATTTTTATACCTTTATTATAAAATACTAAATTGATTATGTTATATATCTAAATCAATAGTATATAAATATTCCCATTTATCGCGTGAGAAAAGAGAAAACCTTAAATAACATCCTATTCCTTAATTTATTTAATGAATATTGAAATAAAGTACAATATTCAATTTTTTTTTCTATGTCAATATAGTTTATATTAACATTTAGATAAAAAGCAAAAAAAAAAGTGTTTAAATTTGTTGAATAAAAAATCTAAAAAAATAGCTGGTATCTTTTTGATAATTGTTCTAATTTCCTCCACTTTTTATGGATTTTTTTTTCCAATATCAAAGCAAACTAATTCTTTAAATATGAGTCCATGGCCTCCTACAGAAGAGTCATCGGATAATTTCGCTGCTGCCTTACAAAAATCAATTTATTTCTACATGCAACAACGAACGGGTGACCTTCCAGATGACAATCCTGTTATTTGGAGAGGAGATTCTTGTTTAAATGATGGTTCTGATGTTGGATTAGATCTTTCTGGAGGATATTTAGATGCTGGAGATAACGTAAAGTTTGGTCTTCCTATGGCTTCTACCATTACTACATTAGCACTTGGAGTAATGGAATATCAATCTGGTTTTCAAAAAGCGGGTCAATTAGATGAAGTTATCGATGCTATCAAATGGGGTACAGATTATTTTATGAAATGTAGTCCTAATTCTAATACATTTTATTTCCAAGTGGGTGATGGAAATACAGATCATTCTTGGTGGGGTCCTGTAGAAGTAATTGAAAATGTAATGAATAGACCCTCTTATGCGGTTACACCTTCCCAAGGAGGTTCAGCAGTTTGCGGTGCAACTGCTGCAGCTTTGATACTTACATCTATAATATTAGAGAATTCAGAACCTTCATATGCATCTCAATGTTTAACTTATGGAATAAGATTATATAATCTGGCTAGACAAATGCAATCTGACAGTTATTATAATTCGATTGCTGGATCATTTTATAATTCGTGGAGTGGTTTTTGGGATGAAATTGCTTGTACAGCAACCTTACTATATATGAAGACAGGGGATAATACTTATCTTACACAAGCAGAAGATGCTGCTCAAAATTGGAACACACAAGAACAA
>CAZBEU010000588.1:0-2119 GCA_964491005.1 uncultured archaeon
CCCACACTTATTCCGTAATCTCCATTATGATTCGTAGTTACATTTGTAATAGATGTTCTATCAGAGGATCCTCCAAGAGATAATCCATCTCCGTTATTTTCACTGAAAATACAATCGTAAATCTTTCCAATTCTACTATATAATAATTCTACACCACAAGTTTCTTGATTTGTAATATATAGATCAGAAAGATCATAATTATAACAATAAATCAATCTAATTCCATTCATTCCCTTTGATACAGAGATATTCCTTATTATAGTATCATTACACCAATGTAAGTGAATTCCTACTGAGCAATCTGCAAATACAAAATCCTCTAATATCGGATTAGAACAATTAACTAGAATTATTTGACCGGCATTAGGAAAATCTGCTGTTCTTAATCCACTTACTCTAAAGAAGAAATATATTGGTTTATTATTAACAGTATTATTCACAGAAAGAATTACATCACGAAAACTAATATCCTTATTCCAAGCACCAAGATCACCCCATTCAATTCCACTTCCATATAATCGATTATCATAGATCTCAACACCCCAACCAGGATCGAAATAGATTCCATAAAGTGAATTATTAGTAAGAATATTATTGTTTATAGTTATACCATTCACTACGTCTGTAAATATACCATAATCATTATAATCAATTGTATTTTCAAAGATATTTGTATAATCAGAATGTTCAGTAAGGTAAATTCCATACCTATTATAACTGATATTATTATAATAAATATCATTTCTTTGAGAATTTTCATTAAAAATAATTCCATAATTATTATCTATGATTGTATTATTATATATTTCATTATTAGAACACCTTACATTTAAGTAAAGACCATTAGCACCATTACCTATTAAATCATTATGTCTAATAATGTTATGTTCACAATAATTATATAAATAAATCGCATGACCCTCAGAATCAATTATTCTGTTTCCTTCAATTAGATTATAGTTACAATAATTTTCCATTAATATTGTTGAGACTCTATCACCACCTGGATAATAACTATATACGTCTATAAAATTATTATATAGAATCCGATTTTCATTACAATAATCTATAATTCTAATCCCATATCGAATAGCATAGGTTGTTCCTGTAATGGAATTATCTAATATTGTATTGTTATTGCAATTTGAATACAATAAAATACCATTTCTTTGATTACTAGATAATAATGTATTATTTTTAATGATACCATTACTTGTATTAACAAGTTTAATCCCAGCATTCCAATCATCAGTATATCCCCAAAAGGCTGTACGAGAAAGGGTACAATTCTCTATTTTAAAAACTACATCAGAATTTTGGATTTTTATACAATATTCAGTATTACCACCATCAATAATAAGATCCTCTATAACATAAGGATCTCCCCAAATTCCTTCTCCAGTACACCATGTTTGTGTTTTTGCCCATGACCAATTATGAGCTCCTACTCCAGTAGCAGTAGCATCAATAAAAATAGGGGATTCTGTAGCTGAATTATAAATATTACTATTTTCATTTTCTTCACTAATGTTTTGGAATTTGAAAATATTTTCAACACTAAATAGTATACTTGAAAATAATAATATAGAAATTATAATTCCAAACCTAACTAATGATTTCTGATTAGATTTTTTCATTGAACTCCCTCCATTTTTTTATTAGAATAGTATTTTTCTTCTTTTTTTTCTATTTTACATTTAATAAAATGATATTTTTGTAATAAAGTTAGATGCCAAATTATCTTAAAAGGACTGATATCTAATTCAGTAGAGATATCAAATAAAGTTAGACCTGGATTTTCATTTATAAATCTAAGAATTTTTTTTCGTTGAAAATATGCTAAAACTTTTTCATGAGTTAATTTAGATCCTATCAATAATTCTCCTTTATTAACCATATTTTTAAATACTCCTTCGATATGTAGTCTTTCTAATTTTTTATTATCATTGTGTATTCTATGTAAAACTTTCTCTATTGAAACAATTTCCCTATCTAAAATAGTTGAAATCTTGCTTTTCAAATCATTTTCGATTTGAACTAAAGTATAGTTTTTCATTTTAATTAAAAATTTTTTTAAATTTAGGTTACTAAAAAAATTATTATTTTGTCTTATAAAATC
>CAZBEU010000589.1:0-6740 GCA_964491005.1 uncultured archaeon
ATATGAACAGCTCCAGACTCGAGAGCCCTTAATCGTGTATCTAATTGGTTTAATTCAAGAGACATACTTTCTGAAAGACGTATTACAGCATTAAGGGTTTGTTCTAATGTCTTAGCTAAACCTTCAACTTTTTGAATTGTAGGATTGTCAACAGAACTTCCAACATTTGCTATCATTTCTTTCATATATTTAGCAAATTGAGGTTCTCTTGCAACAGAATAATATATGGAGGATAAGTAGGTTTCATGAGAAAAAGTTGATTCTGCAAAGAAATCTTTAAGTTGATCTTTTACAAATTCGACATTAAGTTCTATCTTTGGATCTTGTCTTATATCAGGGTCATATTTATGTAAGAAAATCAATATGTAAGGATTTTCTTCTAGATTTTTTAAAGCATTAACAATTCCTTTTAGATATGTAAATGATTCGTCAAATCTGTCTGGATCTTGAATATCAATTACATAAATTAATAAATCTACACCTATAAAATAAGTATCTGGATTTTCAAGATATTCTTCTCGATAAATGCTCTGCCCTCCAAAATCCCAAAGAAATATTGTAAAACTATCTGTATTAATTTCTCTTCTTTCAACTTTTTTAGTTGGTTTAATTTTTGCTAATTCATTAAGACCAAATCTACCTCCAAACTTAGTTAGGATGGCTGTTTTACCTGCTTGATCTAATCCTGCGATTATTATTTTTTGTTGTTCTTTATCCAAGGAGACTGAATTTTCTTTTAATTTATCAGCAATTGCTGTGATATTAATTGCTTTCTGTATTTTTTCTTCTAATTCTTTAATCTCAATACCTTCTTTTTCCGTTGATTTGAGATTATCGAATGAGATATAATCATAGAGATTTTTATTCTTATATTCCAATAGATCTTTGAGTTTTGTTACAGTTAAACTTTTTTTAATAAAATCTACTTCTTTTTTATTTAAGAAACTAAAAGATTCAACAGGATTATTTAAAATACCTTTTATAATAACTACGTTTTTCTCTTTATCGATATTAAGAGATTTAGCTCTAAAGAATTTAAGAATAAATTCAATTGTGTTACTATCAGATTCTGTAATTACATCTTCGCTTTTCAAATTGGGTTTTTTTGCCATAATTAATCAACAAATAATTTTATTTTAATTTATAAAATTTTCATAATATTTTGATCTGATTTCTCTATTTTAATTGTAATGATTTTTTTTTTTTAAATATATATATATAAATTTAAGAAATTTTGAGTAAATTCAAAATTACCCTCATATATATCAAAGTTGAAAATTAAAAAAATGTTTTGATAAATTAAATATAAAATCCAATACAAAGAGAGGAGATATTTTAAAAATTATTAAATTTAGAAAAAAAGGATATTAAATTCAACCTTTTTTAAGTAAAGATTTTTAAATTCTTATTTTGATTATTATTATAGGGATATATGGGATAATTATTTTGAAAATAATAGCATTTAAATATTATCATAATTTTTTATATAAAGCAAAAACTCCATAAAGTTCATTTTTTATCTGATTATGATGCCATCTAAAATCGAAAATGATCAATTTTTTGAGGAAGATTCACCAGAAACATGTTGTGATTCTCCAAAAATATCAGAAGAAGATGGTTTTTATGTATGTCTTAATTGTGGTTTAGTTATTTCAAGGATATTTGATGATTCTCCAAGAAGGGCTTTTACACAAGAAGAAATTCAAAAAAGGAAGAGTAATGAAAGAGTATATAGCCCTATTGGTCCGAGAACGATTATAAAAGGCAGTCGAGATGCTAGAGGAAGCCTTTTAAGTCCAAAATATAAATCTCAATTCAATAGATTAGCTAAAATTCATAGATCTCTTACAACAAGTTTTGAAAGAAATTTATGGATAGCCTTACCTAATTTACAAAGACTTCAAAAGCGCTTAAGTGTTCCAGATACGGTTGCTGAGGATGCATTAAGAATATATACTCAGACTGTAAAAAAAAAATTAACAATGGGAAGAAGTATTGATACATTATTATCAGCTTCAATTTTTTGTGCTTTAAGAGTACATGGTATTCCTAGAACAATTGAAGAAATTACAAAAGTTGCCCAAATTCCAAAAAAAAAAGTAGTTAAAAGTTATCGACTGATATTAATGGAAGTTTTACCCAAACTTAATTTAAAAGTACAATATTTTTCATCAGATAGATATGTGGATAAATTTAATGATGAATTAAAACTTTCAATGAATTGTCGAAATATAGCAGTAAAATTAATTCAAAAAGCAAAAGAAAATGGATTTAATTCTGCCGGAAAAGACCCAAAAGGTATTGCAGCCGCCGCTCTTTATATAGGATCTAAAATATGTAATGAGAATAGAACTCAAAAAGAAATTTCTCAATTAGCAAAAGTAACTGAGGTGACACTCAGGATGCGTGTTAAAGACCTTCAGAAATTTGCTGATGTTGTATGAAATCATAACCTAATAGATAAAAGTCTTTTTTCCTCTTCAAAATACGGTATTTTAGATAACATGATATTAATCTGAGGGATATATTGATTTATAGAAAGTTCGAATATATCAATAATAAATAACAAGAGATCCATTTGAAAAATTTCACTAATAAGACCTTTCGAGGTGCCTAAATTTGATAATAATGTATTAATTTTTATTTTTATATCTTTTATTGGTACTTTTGCTTTAATGCAAGATAATCCATAAAATAGCAATAAAAGAGAGGAATTCTCATAATCCTTTCTTTTTAAAAACGTATTTGTAAGCTCATAATATTTTTTAGATGCTTCAAAATAACCTTCTTGGGCTAGTAAATCTAATATTTCATTATAATACCTTTTCTTTAAAGCTTTTCGCTTTTTAAATAATTCTTGAAAAATAGTTTTATGATCTTTAAGTTTTTGTTCTAATATATCGATCTTTTGTTCCAATTCTAGAAATTTTTGAGAAATATTTTCCTTTACTACCTCAATTTTTAACCCATCTTCTTTGATCTGTGTTCTTATTTCCCCCATCTCAAAAGTACCTTCTATAAACTCATATAATAATCTCTTTTCTCTCTCAAAGAGTGGAAGATTTTCTATATATCCTAAAGATTCATTAACCTTTTCTTCTTCATGTAATTTTAATAAGTTAACAATATATTCAGTTAAAATGATAGGAAAAGTATTGTAATAAATGTTATCAGAATAAGATTTCTTTTCAATATAATCAATAAGATCTTTTTTTTTTTGAATTTTAAGGTATAATAGAAGAATCATTACAATACTAACTCCTACTAAATAATATTGTTTTATTTTTTCTAATCGATTAACACTCTCTTTATATTTTTCAATGGCTGCTTGAAAGTTCTTTTCATTTATATTTTTTAATGCGTCTCCAAAAAATGCTCGTTTAAATCCTTTTCTTTGTTTAAAATAATAATCTTTTTCTGCCTTGGATTCATTAGCAAGCTTTATTATGTCTGATAATCCTTCTTTTATTGATTGTGCTTTTAATGACGCTTTGATCTTCTTAGATTCTTGAGAAATTTTTGTTTCTTCCTTTTTCGTCATTCTCCTATAAACCTCTTTCTTTATATCTTTATCGATAATTTGATCAATATTACTTAAAGCAGCAGATAAGTCTCCTAAATTCATATAAATGTCAGCTATAGCTCTATAAACCTCATCAAATTGAATTGTATAATTTTCTAAATATGATATTGCAATATTTGAAGCTTTTTTGATTAAATTTATTGCACCTTCGATTCCAATTGTATTTTTTTCAATTCCAATTAAAAACAATGCTTCTTTTCTTAAAATTTCAATAAAAATTTTACTTATTTCTCTTGATTGTGTATATAACATTTCTTTTCTTAGAAAAGAATTCATTTTTTCGAATATTTTTAAATTCTTTTCAAATCTATAATTTTTAGAAACTGTTTTATATCGTTCAATAAAGAAAGGAAAAATATATTTTAAATAATTTTTCACAACTCGTTTTCCAGTTATTTTATTAAAATAATCTAGGAATTCTTCTAATCTATTACCTTCTATTAAAATATCTAATAATTCGCATAAAATTCTATCTGCCTCGTTAATCTCGCCGATAGATTTTAAAAATTCAGTATATTTCTCTAATATATCTGCTGCTCGAATGTACTGATTTTTACCAACTAATTCTATCGCTTTTTCTAAGTTTATTGCATTGTAATCATTTATTATTTCATTTTCAAGCTCAATGTAGCTAATAAGACATTGAATACCATAATTAGTATTAATATCTTTTTCCAATTTCTTAATTTCTTTACTTTTTTCTTCCGCCTTAGATGAATATTCTGTTAATTTTTTCTTTATATCCAGTGAATTTAATTCGTTTAACAAATGGGTTGCTATACCAAATCTAAATTTATCTAAAAATTGTATTATAAGTGGTTCCAAAATATTATCTAAATTACTTTTTTTTACTTCAAAAGAAGTCCATAAATTCGCTATTTCATCATAACATCTTTTAGCAGCATTATTTTTTTTTTCTGCTATGTAAGCTTTAATTAATTGAATCAACACTTCAAATAGCTTATTTGCAAATTTTTTTAATACTTCGGGTAGGTTTTCTCTTTGATATGTGTTTATTGCAACATATAATTCTTCTCTTGCTTCTTCTATATTTCCTAATGATACGAGAAAATCTGCAGCAGCAATTACTTTATCCGCAACTTCTTCCAAAGTTGGTTTTATATCTTCATGAGGTAATCTTTCAAGAATTGTAAATGCATTCTCAATTTCACATGCAGAAATCCAAGAATTAATTGCTAATTTAAAACATTCAACAATAAGCTCTTTTTCCTTTAATTCAATTAAAACCCATTGAGCTGCATTTTCATATTGTTTAGCAGCAAATCTATAATCTCCTTTTGTAAATAATTTATTACCTTCTCTAATCATAGCTCTAGCATATACTTTTTTATATTTATGAGCCCTTTTTTTATCAATCGAAGATAAAATATTTGCTGTTTCTTGATAAAGGTCTATTCTCGAAAAAAGATAAGCTGCTTGTTCACTAGCTATATAGACGTTTTCTTTATTGTATAAATTTCTTATAAAAGCTATTTTTTTCATTGTTTTAGCAGCATTATAAAAATCTTTTCGATTATAATAAAAATTTGCTTGCATAACTAAAATAGGATATCTTAACCATGCATTCTCTATATCCAAGGGATAATCTCCAGAGATCATAGCTAAGCATAAACAGTGCAAACCTTGTCTAAATTGTGAAGGTTTAAGGTTTACAAAAGCCTCAAAATCAGGATATTTAATCCAATTATCCTCTAAAACGTCTATTACAGATATAGGAAGTATTCCATCCTCATTGTAATAAATCATAATTATAGGAATATTCCTTTTTACTTTTTTTAAAATATCAAGAATCATTTGAAAAAATTCAGTTTCTTCAGGAACTAATGGATTCAGAAAATATACAATACCATCAACACTAGGAATAATTTGATCAATATCTATGGTTAAATCTGTTATTGCAATCGTTTCAATTTCACAAATATTATCTAAAACAGCTAATTCATGATTCCATTCTATATATTTTTCTTTCTCCTCGCCTGTTTCATTAATGGCTACTGATAAATATGGTATAGAAACATCAGAATTTCCCAAAACGATTATTTTAAAAATATAACGCATAGTTAGACATCTCAATTAATAAATATAAAATTACAAAAGTTATTTTCTTATCATAAATTCAATAATATAATAGAACAACATTACTATTAAATAATTTAATATAAAATTATTCTTAATTTTAATATTACTAGATCAAAAAGATTGGAGAATGCTTAAATTGAACCATTTAGAACGGAATTACAATATATTAAAAGATGAAATGATTCAGAGAATGAATAACGCCTTAGATTATGGCAAAAAATTAATAGATACCGAATTAAAAGCAGGATTATTAAATCCTGTTATCAAACCACTAATTAAGACATTTTATGAGTCATGGAGTAATAAGAATGCTAAAGTGGGAACATTAAAACAAATAAATATAACATTGAATTGTGGTAAACTAATAGTTCAAAATGGAGCAAATGAAGATAAATTCGATACTGTGATCGAAGATAATTTTCAAGAATATTTAGAAGGAGATCAGACATATACTCATTGTGATAAAAAAAATAAAAAATTTAAGACCCTTCTTGAAATAAATAAGAAATTATTCATCATCCAAGTAAATGATGTTATAAAAATGATACAGACCAAAGAAGATGTTAACACTTATGATGAATTAACAAGAGCAGTCTTTAAAACAAAGAAAGAAGCGTATGATGCATTAATTAAAAATATAGATTATAATGATGAAGCAATAACACTTGTTGAAAACAATCCAAACCTTCTTAAAGTACCAATAGGAAAAAAAATTATTCTTAAATTATTAAGAAAGGGATTTGAATATACTAAAAAAGAATTAGTAGAATATTTAGATATAATCTATACCTAAGAAACATCCTCGATATATTAAATATCATTAAAAAGGTATTATAATGAACAATGAAGATATTTGTTATTCCCAATTAGAACAAAATAAAAGAGAAGACAATACAATAATAAAAAAAATTTTCTTGAATCTTTTTATAATATCTTTTATAATCCTTTCATATTTCTATTTTTCTGAATCCATTGGATCATTTTCCTCTTATTACATAATAGATAAATATTCAACATTTCAATTTGGTTTTACATTATTATTTTTTATTTTTCTTTC
>CAZBEU010000590.1:0-11262 GCA_964491005.1 uncultured archaeon
TATCTTCCCAAAGTCTGCAAATTGAAGGATAAAAATGATAATTAACTATTTTTCACGGTAAATAACAGTATTAATAAAGATATAACCTTACGAATTAAGCAAAACGCCTGGTGTGACCCATCGTGTTGGTTTAGAAAAGGATATGCTAAACTTACAGCAATCTTACGTACAGATTTAAAATATAATATTACTTGTTTAGTTAGTACTGGAAATATAATTTTAACTACAATGGAAAATCAATCATTTAAAGACGTATCCTTATCAACTTCAACAGGCAATATTAATTTAAATTCAAAGGGTACCAATTTTGAAGAAGAACTATTACTCTTAACAATTACAGGAAATACTTTACTGAATTCTGATAATTCCCATTTCTTAAATGATATTAAATTAGTTTCTGGTACTGGGAATATCTATCTTACACAAAATAATTGTATTTCACGGGGAAATCTTCAAATATCAGTTATGACAGGTAACATCAGTTTGGAACAAAATAATATTACAAACAACTATAATAATACATGGAATATAATCACTCAAACTGGAAATATAGATATAGTAATCGATCAAAATATTGACTTAGGAGGAAATATAGAAGGATCAATCATGAGTTCTACAGGAAATTTAGCAGTTCATTATAATGACAACCAAATAAATATAGGTAGTAAATTCACTGGTAAAGTAATCACAGGAACAAAAACATATACAAATGGTGGCGGATTTATTCAAGAGGGAAATATATTTAGATCCTTAGATTTCCCTACCTCTCAATTTAGTTATGATTTTATATTACAATCTAATACAGGTAATATCTATATTTTTGCAAGTAGTGCTTAGATTTAACAAAATAATCATATAACTATTTCTTTTCTTTTACTTTTAAATTAAAAAAATATATAAAAAAAACAAAAAGCAATTTCTTTCATTTGTTAATTTAAAGTTATTATGGTGATGAGTTTTCAAGAATTTCTCCAACATAATAAAATCCTATTAAATTTCCACGTCTTTGAAATTTTCTTGAAACTAACAGAATTATAACATGCTCATTTTCATACAAAGCTTTATTTTCAACAGCAAACTTTACTGAATGTTCAATAATATCTTCAGCACTCATATTAAAAAAATCAATATTTTCAATATGAAAAGGATGGGCTCCCCATACAAGATGTAGTTCTCTTGCTGTTTTTTTTGAAGGAGTTATTGCAATTATTGGTAATGGTGGTCTGTATTTTGAAGTCATCTTTACACCATATCCTCCTCGTGTTATAATCAAGATTTTTCCTCTAAAATTGAGCTCTTTCATTTCACTTGCGAGCGAATAAATAGCATGTCCTACAGTCTGAGTATGTGTTAATCTTTCAGAATCATAATTATCTGGTATCCGTTCCGGCATATATTCATTAGCAGTATAAGAAACATCATTCATAAACTGTACCGCTTTTAACGGGTATTTTCCAACTGCAGTTTCAGCAGAAAGCATAACTGCATCTGTACCATCTAAAACAGCATTAAAGACATCAGCAGCTTCTGCTCTTGTAGGGATAGGAGAGTTTATCATAGATTCTAACATTTGTGTTGCAACAATCACTAGTTTTCCTTCTCGGTTGCATTTATAGATGAGTTCTTTTTGTACTAAAGGTACTTTATCAGGTGTAATTTCAACACCTAAATCTCCTCTTGCAATCATAATTCCATCTGATACCTCTAGGATTTGGTCAAAGTTTTCTATAGCTATTGGTCTTTCTATTTTTGCTATAAGTTTAATAGAATCATTACCATAATTATCCAATATTTTTCTGACATGAAGCATTTCATCTCCATTAGATACAAAAGAAACAGCTACATAATCAATATCTAGATTTGCTATTAATTCAAGGTCTTTAATATCTTTATCTGTAGGAATCTTTTGATGGAGTTGTCCTGTAGGGATATTAACTCCTTTATTTGTACTTATATTTCCTCCGGTAATGACCTCTCCTATTATATGATCTTTTTTCTTTTCTTTTACTCTGATTTTAATAATACCGTCATTTATATAGAAATAATCTCCTTCATCTACAGAATCTAAGAATCCCTCCAAAGGAATCGAAAATTCTTCATTATTTCCAACAATTTCTTTTTCATATATTTTAACTAATTGTTCGGATGATAAATAATAAGATTGATCATTATCAAACTTTCCAACTCTAATCTTAGGACCTTGAATATCTGCCAGTATTCCAATATAATCATCAATTTCTCTAATTTTTTTTACTAAAGTCCTTTTCTCATCATGAGTTCCATGAGAAAAATTTAAACGAAAAGTCTCAACCCCAGTATCTATTAATTTTTTAATCATTTCTTTAGATTCACTTACAGGACCTAAAGTTGCTATAATTTTTATAATATTTTCTCGGAGTTTCATTTAAACCAATTTTTTTACAAATTAAATTTATTAATAATATTATTTTTACTAATTCTTAAATATTTATAAAAATCCATAGATAGCATCTTGCATTTAATGTTCTAATCAAAAAAATTCAGATTAATCCTAAAATGCTTTAAAATCAGAAAAATAGTTCGAAAAGTAAACCTCAATCTTTTAAAAAGATCTCTATTTTATCATAATTAGAAACGTAATTTTACTATTAAAAAAAAAGGTTAAGAAGATTGATCAAAAAAAAAAATCTATACAACATAAAAATCCTTACAATACTATTATTAGTAATATTCACATTATCTTCTTTATTAATTCCATTTTCAACCAATTCTAAAATAAATAGTGATCAAAATAACCAATTGAAGAATAATCTGTATGAACTATATGACATTTATTATAAAGATACAGAAGATGTGGCAAAAGATGTTTTTGTAAGTGGTGATTTTGCATATATTGCTAATAGTGTTTATGGTTTGGCAATCATTAATATTTCAGATCCACAAGAAAACCTAAGTGACCCTATATATATAGAATTGGAGGGAGGAAATGCAGAAGGTATATTTATAGATGGTGATTTTGTATATATTGCTAATGGTTTTCATGGTTTAGCAATTATTAATATTTCAAATCCACAAGAACCAAGTAATCCTGTTTATTGTGATATAAATGGAAATGCGAACGAAGTTTATGTACAAGGAACTTTCGCATATGTTACAGATATTGAATCTGGTTTAGCTATTATTAATATTTCTAATCCACAGAAACCAGAATTAATAAATTATTATGGTTTTAATGGTGGTCATGCAACCGATGTTTGTGTATATGGAAATTATGCTTATGTGGCGAATTATGGTGTTGGTTTAATAATTATTGATATTTCTGATCCAATAAATTTAGGGGAACCTATATTTCATGATGTTTTAAGTCATAAAGAAATACATTCTGTCTATAAAAACGAATATTATCTATATATAGGTGGCGGGAATGAACTAGCTATTATATATAGTTTAGATCCTACAAATCTAGGAGATCCTTATATTTTTAATACATATGGAGAATCAATCGAAGATATTGATGTTAGAGAAAATATTGCTTATCTTTCAGAATATAATCATGGATTAACTATATTAGATGTTGCTCATCCATCGAATCCAGAAATTAGTGTAAATATCGAGACTGAAGGATTCGCAAATGGAATATGTGTAAGTGGAGATTATGCATTTATAGCAGACTGGAATTTTGGTTTAGCTTGTGTTAGGGTCCAAATTACCGATCTTGTTAACCCGATCATTATAAATGCTCAAGACGATCTTATTGTAGAATCGGGACATTCTGATACCTTGTTAAGTTGGACGGCAGTGGATACTTATCCGAATACCTATAGGATTATTCTTTTAGGAGGAGGGGGCGTAATAGCAGAAGGTTCTTGGCAGAGTGAAGATAGTGTTAGATATATTCCCCCTGCAAATTTAGGAGTTGGAACGAATACATATAGAATAATATTTTCAGATATGGGGAATAATGAAATTTCTGATGATGTAGTAATTACTGTACAAGATACCATACGCCCATATTTGAGTGCAACAGCATCTGACCTAATATTAGAAGAAGGATATACCAATAAGATCTTAAATTGGACTGCTACTGATCTTAATCCAAATACATATACCGTTACTATTGAAGGATTAGATCTTATTGATAGTCCATATTCATGGACAAGTGGAAATCAAATTAACTTTACCATCCCAGAAGGACTAAATGTTGGCACATATATTTGTACGATAAATATTACTGATAAATATAATCATTACAATGTTGACGAAACAATAATTACCGTGAGAGATACTAAAAAACCAGAATTAATCATAGAAGATACAGATATATTTTTAGAAGCAGGATTTCATGATCAGACAATAAGTTGGATTGCCAATGATCCTAATCCATACAATTATATAGTTATTTTTAATGGAATTTTTATTGTTGATGGACCTCATTCATGGACTAGTGGAAATCGAACATATTATTTAATTCCTGATGACTTACCAGTAAATCCGTATATTTATACTATAAATGTTACAGATAAATATAATCATTTTGCTATAGCTCATGTGAGTGTTATAGTATCTCCCAAAACTGATGATAATCCCGAATCTGATCATAATTCTCAATTTATCCCTGGTCCCGACTTACCAATATTACTTTCATTATCTTTGATCTCAATAATATCAGTTATTATTATTATATATAAAAAAGGAAAGATAAGATATGACCTAAACTAATTTTATTTTCTTTTTTTTTTTTATTTTGAAAATATATTATTTTTTAATTAAGATTTTTCCAAAATCTTTTGAATTCCTTCTATTTTAGTTTTAAATTTCTTATGAATTGTCTCGAATGTATTAATGATCTTAATATATTTATCAATCTCTTTTAATTCTTTCAATAGAAGTAGATTTACTCTTTGGGTTTTAGGGTGAAGAGAAAATTGAACTAAACGGAGATTATTTTCTAAAGCTAATTCTTTAGTTAAAAGTACAATTAAATCAGAACTTTGCGATGCTAATACAAATGCTAAAAAAAACCGTTGTTTAGGATGATTATAATAATTTTTGAATTGGATAATATATAATCTTGATTTTATAGAATCAATTTTATAGATATTTTTTATTTTTAATAACTTAATATTATTGTCTACTATTACAGATATAGGAGGGTATCTCCCTCTAATTTTCTTACTTTGTATTTTTAATTCTTTTATAATATCTTGATATTTCATTTTTTAAGTAATCTAATCGATAATATTTCAATTAAATTTATAAATTAACTAATTAATAAATATATTCATCTCTAAAGAATGTACATATTATCATTCTAATAAGTTTTAAATAACTTTATTTTTAAAAAAAAAAAGAAAAAAATATATATTAAAAATTAGATATTTTTTTGAACTTTCAAATTTTTGTCGCAATCTTTAAATATCCATTTTATCTCATATAATATGTTTAAAATTTATCAAAAAAGAGTGAGCATTTTCCAGAATATCTTTTAAAGATGGATCATGGGGATTACAAGATATTCATAAATAAAAAAAAAAAAAATAGCATTGAGGGATTGCTAAAATTGGCATTAATTCCTTATTTAAATGAAAATGAAATTAGCCTTAACAAATTCATAGATTTTGATCGAGATCAAAATGTATTTTATAATAATTTATATATTAAAGACTGTGATTTTGTAGTTAAAATACCTCTTTCAGAAGAAAAAATTAAACCAAATAAAATCAAAATTGAAAAATTTAATCTTGCTAAATATACTTACCTTCTCGATTACTAAAAGAAATAATAATACAGAAATAAATTATTCATTTTGTCTCAATTCCATAGAAAACTATGGTTAGTTCATTTTCTTTAACGATTTTTAAGTCTGTTCCAACATGAAAAACATAAATAATCTTTATTTTCTAAGATAACTATGTCTTTTTTTGCTCTAATCATTCCACAATTTTTACATTTTATTTTCATTATCTTATCAAAAGCTTTTTTTTTTTAAAATTACACTGAATAATCAACATTTGGTAATATATGTGACATCATCGAATTTTTATATCCTTTGTTGTTTTTATATTTTTATTTGTGTAAATATTTCAATTTAGTAGGCTTAATTTTTTGAAAAAAAGAGAAATGAAAAGAGTCCTAATTCGAATTAAAAAAATAAAAGGAAGAGATAATTAAACTTTTTTTAGTTTAATAGAGGGCGAAATCCAATGTTAAATTTCGAATCTATGGACCCCTTTCAATTAAGTAAATTTTAATTTTACAAGTTAAAAAGATTAAACCAAAAAGATTTTTTCCGTGTTATCGCAACAAACAAAAATAAGAGTTTTTGTAAATGTTATTATAAATTCTTTTGATCTATTTGGGAGTTTTTTCTTGCTTCTAAAAACATAAGTTCTAATTGGGTTATTGTATTTTTTAATGTATTAATTTCTTTATTTTTCTCATCTAATTTCAAGATTAGATCTTCATTTTCAGATTCTATTGTAGTAAGGAGATCCTTTTTAATTTGAAGTAATGTGTTAAGTTCTTTTTTTTCTTCATCAAAATGCTGTAATCTTAGATTATTTTTTGATATTTTATATTGTAGGTCTTGAACTAAAGATTCTAAGAGATCAATTTTATTATTAGGTATCGATTCTTTTTCATTAATTTGATGTTCTTCATTTTCATATTTTCTTCTTAAAATAAGGAGTTCTTTTCTGAGAAAACTCAAACTATGTTTTAATTCCTTAATTTTTAATTCTTTTTCCTTAACCAGTATATTAACTTTTGTATCGACTAATTTTTTGTATAAATGATGATTTATTTTATTATTAAGAATATCTTCTAACTCAAGAATATTATCTTCAAGTATTTCAATTCTATCAGCACAATTATAGAGTTGTCTGTTTTTTTCTTCAATTTCATATTTTAATTCTCTAAATTTTGAATTATGCAATTCTAAATTGTGTATTTTTATCACCTAATGAATTAAAAATCCCAATAATAAATCATTGTTAATATATGGCTTTTATGATAATTAAATCTTATTATTTTTTCCCTAAAACTAAATTGTAAATAAATTATATAGGTATATAATTAATATAGAGAATTTATTATCTTTATAGGATAAATACATTAAGAAAAATTATTCATATAATTTTAAAACCAAATTGATCTGTCTTAATTATTATTTTGTTGATAATTCTTTGATCATTAATATTATAAAGTGTAAAAATATTGTTATCTAATAGATTATGATACTCTTTTATGTGTTTTAATATAATCTCTTTTTTTAACTGAGAATTATCACTTAAAATATTATAGTCTGATATTAATTGAATTATTTTTTTTGTATTAAAGACGATATTTTTGTAAAGATCATCATCAGGATCAATTATGGGTATTGGAAGTGATTTTATTGCTTTTTGAGTAAAATGTGGTAGAATTTGTTTGTCAGGATCTCCAAATTCTTTAAGATAATAATAGAAGATCAATCTAGACGCTAAAATTCCACAAAAATAATAAATAGATATTTCTTGAATAACCTTTTTTTTCTTAAAAATATATATCTGTTGATTTGTAATTAAAAAATCCTTATAAATCATAAGATGTAGATTAAAGCTTGTTGATACTTTTCTAATCAATAATTTTTCTCCATAATATAAAAAATCTTTTCCCCATTTGATATCTGAGAAATTTAATTTAGGAATTTCATTTTGAGAACCTTTTTTTATAAAATTATAATATCTGAAAGCTCTTGGGTTTCTATTAAAATAGAGTTTATGCAGATCTTCACCAATATACCCTGGAGCATTATATCCATTTTGTGGAAAATCTTGGTCTGAAATCAAATTTATTGATTCATAATTCGATACTAACTTTTTATTGAATTCGTAATTACAATCAGGAGTTCTGCATTTCTTTTTTTTTATTCTGCCAGAGTGTCCTTTTCCAAACGGAGAATTCAAAAGTTTACATTCTGGGCATATAATATAGTTTCCTTTACGATTAGTATCAATACCTCTTCCACTAATAAAATATTCACTTAAAGGTTTAAAATTATTTTTTTTTATAATATTTTTTATCTTTAAATCAAATTGATCAGAAAAAATATCAAACCTATAACAAATATTATGAACGAAATCAATTTGTTTTCTAAGCATAAAATTATTATTGACAATTTTTTTAAGAGGAAAGTTGTTATTTTTTAGGAGTTTTTTTTCTTTCTGTTTTAATCCACTAAATATTCTTATTTGATGATTCTGATCAATGCTAATAGATGATTTTCTGAGTAAAAATACTAAAGTTGGTTTTTGGACATTTTGGAATATATTAAAACCTAAATTAATTAATTCTAAGATTTGATATTTCAAAATATATTCTCGAAGAGATCTATTAATATCGGAGAGACAAAGTTCATTTGGAACTACATATCCAATGATTCCATCTTTCTTTAGTAAGTTTTTAATATTGAAATAGAGAAATATTGAAGATGAATCAAATTGACCTTTTAAAATATGATTATAATTATCTCTTATATATTTCTTATATTGTTTTATTTTCGCACCCCAAGGAGGATTACCAATTATGATATCAAACCCTCCACTATCAATTATCGTATCGAAGTTAGATTTCCAAGAGAATGATCCTTTGTCGGAATCCTTATTTGAAATAATACTATTTCCAACTTTAAAATTATTAAATAATTTAAAATATTCGCAGTTTTTAATATTAAGTATATCTATTATCTTTATTTTTATCTGATTTATGTTTTGCTCATTTATATCAACACCATAAAGGTTATTTTTTATTATATCATATTTAATTTCTGAATTCAACTTAATATTTTGTAATTGAGCTATTTTTCTATAAATTTCAATCAAAAGGTCATAAAATGTAAATATAAATGCTCCATCACCACAACTTGGATCCAAAATTTTCAATTTTCCTAATTTTTGATAAAGAATGTTCAGATTATTCTTATAATAGTCTAAAAGCTGATCAATTGAGTCGGTCTTATTATTATCTGTTAATGAGTAGATAATCGCTTTTTTACAAATATATTTAGTAATAAAAATAGGTGTAAAATAAATTCCTTCATCCTTTTTTTTTTCAATAGAAAAGTAATAGTTAGGATTCATTATTCTTCTTGAAAAGTCCAATTCATTAATTTTACCATAGAAATTTAATATTTTTAAATCCTTTTAAATCAATTTTTATATTAGGTTCTATTATTTTCTCCCAAATTAAATGTTTATTAGCTAATCCTGCTCCAACTTTTGATATGAGATATAGTTTGTTTGGATTCTTTGAAATCTCTTCTTTTAACTTGTTTATCTCTGATTCATAAACTGATTTAAATTTTTCTATTGTATAATAATCGCCAAAATTACTAGATGGTTTTTTTTTTGTTATAAATCCATATGTGTTGGGTTCATCCCTCAAAATTGCAGCTCCACTTCTACCCTTATGTAATGTATTATCCCCAAATACAAAAATATGATTAGGATTTTCTCTTAAATATTCTTTAGTTATAAATTTCATAAAAAAATCTCACATTTAAATTCTTTTTCTTTATTTTTAACAATTAGTTAAGAATTTAACTGGTTGTTATTTTATTATTGTCTTTTTTTTTATTTTTACTTTTGTTTTGCAATATAAAGAATAAAGTATAAAACTCTCAAATAAAAAATCAATATCTTTTTAGCATACCGACAAAAATAAATCATCTATTTACCAAAAAGGTTAAAAGAGTGAAATTCTTAACCTAAATTAAATTATTAAGTTGTTATTAATATAATTTTAATTAGTATACAAGAAGTATTAATAATAAGAGTGTTAGATATTAACACATTTGATTAGAAATATAAAGAATTTGAGGCAATTAAAAAAATAAGCCTTGCTTAAAAATTAAAGGGGAATCATTTTTTATGAGAATTAGATTAACTGATTTCAGAATTAGGAATTTTCGTTGTATTGATGATAGTGGTTGGATAAGAGTTGGAGATATCACCGCTCTTGTAGGAGTTAACGAAGCAGGTAAAACAGCACTTTTAAATGGGCTTCATACCTTAAATCCAGGAAGTGGTGAAATTGAATTTGAAAAAATGAAAGATTTTCCAAGAGATAGAGTGACCGAAGAATATAATGAAAATTGTACAATTGCAGAAGGTCGGTTTATAATACCTCCTGACTATTTAAAAGAAAAAAAATTAATTGAAAAGTTCAATCTAAATCCGGATAAAGATTTAATACTTTTACTAGAAAGAAGATATAATAAAATTTTGTACTATGGATTTAAACCAAAACTTGAAAATAAAGATTTTATTCAAGACCTCCTAGAAATTTTAACAAATTCAAGAAAATTAATAAATAGAAAGCAGACTGGAAAAGATAAATCTGATGAGGGAAATGTTTTTACTAAAGAAATTCAAAAATCAATTTTAACAAATATAGATGCATTACGAAAACAAATTGAAGATCTTAATGAAGTAAAAGCAAATCTTACTAGTCCAAATGAGCGTGAAGATTTAGCAGAGCTCTTTGATTCTCATGTAAGAGATATAGCTCAATTCGCAAATACTGCTTCCGAAGAAATAAATCCTTTATTAGACGTTCTTGAAGATATTGCAGAGAAAATGCGTCAGAAGAGTCTTTCACATCAACTATATGAAGAAATTAAGGACGATATTCCAATATTCATATATTTTGAGGATTATTATATCTTAAACGGTAGTGTTGTTATTCCAGATTTAATTAAAGCTATCAATGGAGACCTTCGATATCGTGAATTTAGAATCCAAAATACTTTATTCAAACATGTAGGATTAGATCCTAAAGAGATCTATGATTTAGGAGTCCATGGAATATTTGATGGAATAACAAAAGAGAAACAAGCAGATCTAAAAACGAGAAAAATTTTACTTGATTCTGCATCAAAAAAAATGACAGATACTTTGAATAAATATTTTCAAGAAAGAAGTTATCAGGTTGAATATAATGTAGATGGTCAATTTCTTGAAGTACTTATTGCAGATGAGGATAGACGTATTAAAATTAATTTAGAAGAAAGAAGTAAAGGATTTAGATGGTATTTCTCGTTTTTTCTAACCTTTTTAGTAGAATCTCAAGATGCTCATAAAAATGCTGTCTTACTACTTGATGAACCTGGAATTCATCTTCATTTACAAGCACAATTTAATCTTATTGAATTTTTTAAGAAATTGAAAGATTCAAATCAAGTTATTTATACAACTCATTCTCCTTTTTTAATTGATGAAGAAAATCTTAGTGAAGTTAGATCAG
>CAZBEU010000591.1:0-4692 GCA_964491005.1 uncultured archaeon
TTTTTTGAATTTTCATAATCGTCTAATTCTTCATAACTTATGGATACTTGTTTACATGAATATGATAAAATATCATAAAAATTATAGATTTTTGCAAATTCTATTACCCTTTTAAAAAATTTTATTGCTTTTTTAAAAAAAGATAATTTGAAATACAATTCTGCAATATTTTGATAATTTTGGGCAATTTTTCGCCCTTCCTTGAATTCTCCTAATAATTTAGATTCTTGTTTTAAGCATCTTATACACTTTAAAATATACTCTTTTTCTAAATTGAAATCTTTATATTTTTCACCATAGATTTCAGCAATTCTAAGGTATAATTCGCTTATCTCATGAATTTTACCCTGCATTTGAAATGAGCCAATTTGTTTCTCCCAAAAAGAAATTACTCTTTTATATAAATCTAGAGTTTTAGTATAACTTATATCTTCTAAAAGTTCTGCAACTGAATATAATAACTCCCCTGCTTCAAAAAGATCACCTATTACAACGATTTCATCTGAATATTGTATCGTTGTATTAATTATTTTACTAATTTCATTGCTTCTCTCTTCATCATTCGTTAATTTATTAATATTATAGATTGAATCTCTTATATTTTGAATACTTTCTAAATAATCAGAATAGCCTTCTCCTTCAAAAATAAAAAATCATCTCATCTTATATAAGGATTTAATCTGTATAATTTTTTAAAACATAAAAAAGAATTGGATTCTTAATAATCTAAAATTTCAATCTTATTCCAAAAGGGCTTTAATATTGATTAAAATTAGATATATTGTAAATATCTTAAAATATAAAAATACAAACAAATTAAAATGATTCTAAATATTTTAGAAAATTTAGAAATAATATAATCAATAAGAACCAAAATAAAAATTATGGTTTAATTTTAGAAAAGTGATAAAAAAGATGGATTTAAAAACAAAATTAGTGCAATTTAAGGACTTTGAAGGAGAAATTTCTTTTAAACTAGTCGATAATAAGGAAATATCTTGGGGTATTATCAAAGAGATTCAAGAGGATTATGTAAAAGTATTTATTGGCGGAACTCCTGATCAAGAAACCAACACATATATCCCACTTGATAAAATCGTTTCTCTAACTGTTAAAGAAGACAAATAACCTTTAAATTATAAGGACTTTTAAAACAAAAACAATTCTTTTATAAAATCTATTATAGAAAATAAAAGATAATATTGAATTATCAAGATTATCAAAAGATACTTGTTTTTATAAATTTCTTTTTTTTTTATAAAATTATATTCTTAAAAATCTCATTTCAAAAAACAACCTTATTTTTCATCTGTATAATAATCAATTAAACCAATTTACAAAACTTCTTAATAATTATCAGTTGAAAATTTGAAATTTAAAAATTAAACAAATTTATTAGGTAATGTTCTTATCATTATTGTAATTAAAAATCAATTTAAACAGATTATAATGATATTTAATTGGTTCATCGCCCTTGATGTTAGTGAAGTAGGAATTTCTTGGTTTGATTTCTTTAGCATTGGACATATCTGTATGGGTATCGGTATTTTTCTATTATTCTCGCTTTTTTATACAATTCCCATGTCAAAAAGTAATGGAACAGGACAAGTAAAATTACCCTTATGGGGTGTTTTTCTTATAACCGTTGGAATTGCAATTTTATGGGAATTTATTGAAAACATCCTATTATATCATTTTGGATTAAAATTTGAAGGAAGAAGAGATAGTGTTGCAAATATAGTAACAGATATCATTTTTGTAGGTGTCGGTGGGTTGGGTATGTGGATACTTGCTCATTTAATTTTCAAATATAATAAGAAAGTTTGGCCTTACTATGTAATAGGAATTATTGGATTAGCTCTCTGGATCGGTGTTTTCTTAATTCTTAGATATTTTACTCTAATATAAAATCTATTTTTTTTATTTCTTGTTGATTTTTTTATTTTAATTAATAGCCTTATATTCGTATATATAGATATATTAAGCTTTTTAATAATAAAGATATAAATAATTATTTTATTTTATTATTTATAATCAGTGTAGACTTTTGGTATAAGAATTTATGGATCCTATTGATATTGAAGATTTAGAAGCTTTTATAAATGGGTTAAAAGTATCATTTGATTCATTGGAACATATTCATGAAATTAATTCACAAGGAGTACAAGCTCAAGTAGCAAAAGCTATTTCACAATTAAGAGCAAAAAAACTTAACAAAATTGAACCTTTACCTAAATTATTAGGGCATGTAACTAAAGATGATTTAAAAAATCTTTTTCTAAACCGATTGGAAAAATTAAATTTTATATTAGAATCAAACAATTATCCTGAAAATAGGAAGTTCGATCTAGTTATGAAGATTGTAAAGTTAAGAGAAAAAGTAAATACTTTTTAAATTAAAATTACTACATTTCAGAAATCACATTTTTTTTATTTAATAAATTATATATGGAATATTAAAATGCTAATTGATGTCCATTGTCATACTAATCTTTATTTAGAACTCGATAATGTAATTGATGAGGCAAAAAAAGCCAATGTTGAAAAAATAATAACTGTTGGAATGAGCTTTTTAAGTCTTGAAAGAACTATTGAAATTGCGCAAAATCATAAAATAATCTATCCTGCTTTAGGAATTCATCCAGAAGAAACATTGATGAATAAAAATATTGAAAATCAATTAGATGTTATTAATGAATTTATTATTCAAAATAAAGAAAAAATTTGTGCTATAGGAGAGATTGGTATGGATCATCATTTCATAAAAGATAGGGATCTTTACCCCATTCAAAAGAAAATATTTTTAGATATGCTTGAATTGGCTCAGAAACTTAATTTACCTATAAATCTCCATACTAAAGGTGCTGAACAAGAAATTTTTGAAATTTTAACTTCTTTTAAGATTACAAATATAAATCTTCATTGGTATTCTGGACCAGAAAAATATATAAAAACAGGAATTGATCGTGGTTATTTCTTTTCAATCACACCTGCAATCTCTCACTCTCCTATAATTAAAAAAGTAGTAGACTCAATTGATTTAAATCATCTATTACTAGAAAGTGATGGTCCTGTAAATTATTCTGGAAAAATAGGTATGCCATCAATGATTAGAAATGTATTATCAGAGATTAGTGATATTAAAAATATTTCAAATGAAGAATTAGAAAATAGAATATATCAAAATACAAAAAAAATATTTCCAAAATTATTTTAGCAATCTATTCTCTTTTAAAATTCTTTTTTTTATACCTTACTTCTTTATAAAGTTAAAATTTTCTAAGATTATATTCACTAATTTCTAAAAAATAAATTAAAATGAAAAAAAAATAGTTAAATTTATATAATTATTCTGATATATCACAATAACGATATATCAATAATTGATCATTAAAAAGATGATTTTAAATGTCCGATTTAAATGAAGATGCAAAGAAATTTGTTGATAGAATGGAAAAACAAATGAAAAGAGGATTTATTAAAATAGTAGTTCTAGCTATGTTATCAAATGGTCCTTCTCATGGATATCAAATAATTAAAAACTTTGAAGAAAATCCAATATGGAATGCCACAGCTTCTTCTATATATCCAATATTAAAATCATTATGCGAAAAGAATTTCATTGATTTTGATGAAAAAAAGGATGGAGAAAGAATACGAAAGGTATATCAAATTACTAGAAAAGGAGAGAAAGCACTTGAATTAATTCATGAAAGACATGCAAAAATATTGACTTCTATTAATTCAATTGCTAAATTAAGAATAAATGATCATATAAAAATGGATTTTCCATTTCCAATACCAAAACTCTTCCTTTCTCATATCAAGAAAGTGATTGAAGAAAGTAGTTCAGATGATCTTCAAAAATTGAGAACGAAAATTGAAATTCTTATAAAAAATCTAAATCAATTACTTGAGAAAATTAAAAATAAAATCGATAAAAAAGAATAACTTTAAAAAAATGAATGAAATTATTGAAAACGCAATTGTTAGGTTTAAAAATCTTTCCAAGAAATTTGGTGATTTCTACGCTGTTTCAAATATTAATCTTGAAATAAATAAAGGGGAAATTGTTGGATTTCTTGGTCCTAATGGTGCTGGTAAATCCACTACCATGAAAATGATGGCTTACCTTTTAAAGCCAACTGAAGGTGAAATTTGGATTCAAGTAAATGGAAATTTAGAGAAATTGTCAAATCATAATAAAGACTATTTATTAGATAATGTAGGTTTTCTAATCGAAAATCCATTTTTCTATGGTAATGTCTCACCTCGTATGATTCTAAAATATTTTGCCGAACTAAAGGGGTATCCTAAAAATAAAGTGAATGAAAGAATTGAGGACGTAGTTGAGATGTTTGGATTATCTGAATGGATTGATAAAAAAATCAAAACATTCTCTAAAGGTATGAGACAAAAGATTGGTATAGCTTCTGCGATAATTCATAATCCCGATATTATAGTTTTAGATGAACCAACAACAGGATTAGATCCTCAAGCAAGAAGAGAAGTTCGTGATTTTATTTTAAAACTAAAAAAAATGGGTAAAACAATATTTCTAAGTAGTCACTTACTTTATGAAGTGAGTGAAGTTGCTGATAGAATTGCAATAATAAATCGAGGAAAGATTGTTGCTTTTGATACACTTGATAATTTGGAGGCTAAAGCTAAGAAAAGTATCATACATATTGA
>CAZBEU010000592.1:0-5440 GCA_964491005.1 uncultured archaeon
TCTTCCAAATTCATCTTCTATTTTAATTTCGATTTCACGTAAATTAAGATCTGTTAATAATACATAGGAAAAGCCTACTTTATTCTCAAGTGCTTTTTCAACACCCTCAATCGATTCTAATTTTTGAATACTATTCTCATAAATATCTTTAAATGTTAATTCAATTACTCTACCTTGTCCAGGTAATTGAGATAACAATTCATTGGGAGATCCAAAATCAATCATGCCTCTTTGTCTCCCAAAAACAACGATTTTATCACAGAATCTTGATTCTTCTGGATAATGTGATATCACTAATAATGTTGTTGAAAATAGTTCGTTTATCCTTGTTAAGGCAAGCCATAAATTTTCTCTAACAACTGGATCTAATCCTGAGGTTGGCTCATCTAAAATACAAAAAATCGGATTATGAATCAAGGCCATAGCTATACTTACCCTTCGTTTCTGACCTCCAGAAAGAGTTTTTACACGAGAATGCATTTTATCTTCAATTTCTAAACCTCTCAACAACCGTTTCGCTCTACTTACTATTTGTTTTTCAGTTAATCCATATTGAAACCCAAAATAGATTAAATTTTGTAAAGTGGTAAAATTATTATATATTTTACCAAGATCTTGGGGGACATAACCAAAAATCGGTCTAAATCTCTTTTTATTTTTTCTAGCATCCAATCCATAAATTTCACATTTTCCTTTATATCTTCTCATTCCTAAAAGTGCTTTTATAAAGGTAGATTTTCCAGCGCCACTTTCACATAAAATACCTAATATTTTTCCATGCTCTAATTCTAAAGAGATGCCATCTACAATTAATTTTTTTCCCGAATATATTTCTAAATTTTCACAATGAATTGCATTAAATCTTTTAAGATATTCAATATTTACCCTGTCTCTAATACCTAATTTAATTTTTACAAATTTATATAGAGACATATTAAGATAGGAAACTATATTTAACATGATAATTAGTACTAAAACTATAACTTCTGCCAATATTAACCATAGAATTAATCTTGTCCACGGTATAGGATCAAACGCTTGATCATATCTTACATCTTCTATAATAATTAATCCATAAGGAGTATTTCTTAAATCTCCCCCAAATAAAGGATAATCTCCTACACCTCCAGTAACATTACTAAAGCAATTACGGAACCATTTAGCTAGGTTTTGAATATTTTGAGGTTGACTTCGGAAATAATATAATCCTTTTGCTCCCAAATAATTTCCCATAAAAGAAGAAGGTAAATTAAAAAATAATGAAAGATATGGTATAAGTTCGAAACTTCCATCACTTTTTTGAGCATTTTTAAGAAATTCTAACGCAGATATTCTCGAAATCGGTTCTATGTTAAAAAAATTTAAAATTTCTAGCCCGTAATAGGTAGATATAACATCTGAATGAAATCCTATAAATAATGAATATCCTCCATCCGCATTTTGACTCGAGTATAACCAGTGAAATAGAGCTGTCTTATTAATTAAGCTCAATGAATCCAAATTATTTAAACTACTAACAGCCCAATATGTGCTTATAATCGTAGATATGTTGGTATTTATCAAGTTAAACATTGATGTATATGCAGAGCTAAATAATGAGATCAGTACATCTAAATCTTCTCCTAATTTAAATCCCCCATCTTGATTTTGAAGAGTTGTAAAATATAGTTCAGTACTTGTTTCATTTGGCAGGTATGTTATATTATAAGGATGGAATAGATTATACAGAAATATTGCACAATACGTTGAATATATAGAAGAATTTCTGTTTGGTTGGGGTCCAAATCCTCCATCTTCTGAGTTATAACATAATTCTACATAATGTAAAATTTTATCCATTTTTAGGAAGGTTGTATAGTTAGCAATATCATAATGGTAAAGTGATAAAACACCACTATAATTTGATTGAAGATTTACTTGTCCTATCAATCCATTCATTGCCTGCCTTTCATAAATCCAATTATAATACAATATCTTTTGATTTTCATAATCTGTTGTTGCATTCTCTAGCAAAATTATACCTTTCATTGCTGCCCACCCTGATTTTGAATTTTTATTATTTGCCTCTAAAATAGAAGAAAAACTGAATCCTCCATCTGGTTCTTGAAGACCTAATATATAATTCAGGCTCTCAATTTTATTAAAGGGATCTATAGTGATATTTAAGATATTTTGAGAAGCAATTGCATAATAGGTTGACTCTACATTTGGGAATCCTATCGTATCGGAATACCCTCCTCCTGATATCTCCCTTCTACCAATAAAATAAGATTCAAATGCTATCATTTCAGAAGGAGTATAGGTATAATTCATTCCTAAATGGGCTTGAATACCAAAATAAGTAGTTTCTTGTGTAACAATAGTACTATAACTTGTTAATGCATATCCTCCTTGTGCTAAATACCGTGTAGAATTGATGAATTTCGTAATATTTACATTTTGTATAAGTGAATATGCGTTAAATCTTTTAGCTATTTCAATAGCATAATATGTTGAGATAATATCAGATTGCTCTATTAATGGATGATACCTAAAACCCCATCCATTTTTTTCTAAAGAATTGTTAACAAAATTAAGTATCTTATCAATTTTTCCTTTTCTTATAGGATCGTCTAAATATGAATTATTAAGTAAATCTAATATTTTAATTACTTTATATGTTGAATATATATTTCCAATTCCTCCTATATCGGAAAAAGAACCATCAGAATTTTGTTTTTCATATAAATAATCTAAAAAAAAAAGGTGATTTTCGAAATTAAGAAAACTATTATTTATAGGATTTATAAGTTTGGTTAAATCAGATTTATATGAAATACTAGAAAAATTTACTGAATCTATTGCTCGATAACATTCTTCTATAGATGGTTCTATAAAAAGACCATTATCTGGATTTTGATGAGTATATGAAAAATAAAACATATTATCTTTATATTTTTTAACTTCTTCATCTGTAAAGTATTGTACAAATGGAAAATTAATTATCCATTGAAGAATAATTTCTCCAGAAAAGATTAATAATAATACTATAACATATATTACTCTTCTTTTTTTTTTTCGATCTATAGGGCCTCACTCTTTTCTATTTTTCTTTAAATTCTTTTTCTTCTTCTTCTTTAATTCTAATTTGAAAATATCTTCTAAAATTAGCTATATCTCTACTCATTGATATGATTTTAATATTCTTATTAATAATATATTCAATAAGATTTGAAAAATTTTGCTCTAAATCTTGAATGAATACTTCTATTACCTTATTTCCTGTTCTGGAAATGTCTTTGCATAAAGGATATTTTTTAATTTTATTTATTATTTCTTCATCTAAATTTTCAATAGTAAACCTTATTAATTGGCCATTGCTAGCTAATGATGATATAAGCCTATATGGAGTATCAAACTCCAATAATTTACCTTCTCTTAAAATTGCCGTTTTATCACAAACAAGAGCAGCTTCAAGATCATGGGTTATTATAAACATTGTAGTCCCCAGTTTTCTATTTAGTTTTTTTAGATAATTAAGAATATCATATCTTTTATTTGCATCTACACCTGTAGTAGGTTCATCTAAAAAAAGTACACTTGGTTTATGAATTAATCCTATTGCCATTGATACTCTTTTTTTCTCACCTCCACTAAGGTTTTTTAGAGGATTATTCCATGTATCCTTTGGAATATCTAATATTTTAAATAAATCTCTTGCTATTTTTAATGAGTTATCTTTTTTTATACCATAATTTGAAGCAAAAATTTCAATATTTACTAATGGACTGAGGTCATAGTATAAATTTAATAATTCTAATTGAGGAACATATCCTATTTTTTCTAGTATTTTTGAATTGTTCTGTTTTTTACCTGGGGTTAAATTTGTAACGGTTACAATACCTTTCCAATGTTTTTTTTTAATTTGACAAGTCAATACTCTGATAATTGTCGTTTTACCCGCTCCTGATATTCCAAACAACCCTATAATTTCCCCTTTATAGACTTGAAACGAGACATTATTGATTATCTGTTTTTTTTTAAAAAAAACATCCAAATTTTTCACATTTACAACAAGATTCTTAGGACTTTTATTCTTCAAAAATTAAACCTCATATCGTCTTTTATAGAAAACAAGAAATGTAATCATATTAAGAGCTAAACTGACATACAACAACGCATAAAAGTGATATTCAAATATTGAATTTCCTTTAGATAACACACTACTTACTAATGAATTTGCATGAGATAATGGCAAAATTTGAGCAAATAGATTCAAATATATTGGCATACTTCCTAAAGGGACAAATAATCCACTTAATAGAATTATTATTATAAAAGAAGCAAAAAATAATTGATTTGCTTCTGTTTTTGATTTGCTTAAAGAACTTATAAATAATCCCATGCTTATCCCAGAATATCCAATAATATATATTGCTCCAAATAACTCAAAAATAGAACCTCTTATGTATAATCCACTGGCTAATGCAGCTGATATGATTCCCAAATCTTGGACTAATAAAACTGCTGAATATGTAATATATTTGGATAAGAGAATTTCTGATTTTTTTATAGGTGTTAGCAAAAGTCTAGATATAGGATCCTCTTTTACAATTACAAGAATAGTTAATACATTTGCTATACCAAAAACCATTAATGGGAGTAATTTTGTGAAATTTGCATTTAATGCAAGATTATAATTAGAAGGTACTGAAAACTTTTCAAAACCCTTTAATTCAAATTGGGGTGAAAGATTATTATCTTTAATAAAGATTTGAATTGAATCATATACGGCATTAATATTATCTTGTATTTTAGAAATTCTTGAGGAATCAATAACACATTCTATTAATCCAGGATACCCTAATTGCAATAATTCAGTAAATTCTACAGGTATAACGATAATAGTATTTATATTTCCTATTAATAACTCATGTCTTGCCATTTCCATGGAATAAGGTTCGTTTGTGGAATTATAAAAACCCTTTAAATCCAATAAATTTGATTTATTTACAGCATTAAGATATGGAATTGTATAATTATCCCATGTTGATGATGTATAATTATTGGGATTTATAAATGTATTTGAATCGTTTGATACAACAATAACAGGTAAAGGAGCAGGATCTCCTGCTTCCCCTGTCATAAAAGCAAATAATAAAATAATACCTGGAGGGATTAACAAAGCAATAAGTAAATTCCATGGATCTATTTTTATTAGTCTAAATTCTTTTTTTATCATTTTAAATATTCGAAATAACTCGGTCTTCAATCTTTTTCTAAGATTTTGTTTCATAATTAAATTAAACCTCCACTTTTTTAAATAAGTAAGATACATACGCTAAAATTACATAAACAGCAGTAATTATTAATAATCCTGAAAATAATCCAAAATTAATCGACACTCCTTTTAATGTTATATCAAGAACTAATGGAATACCATAACCTAAAGGGAATGAAT
>CAZBEU010000593.1:0-4017 GCA_964491005.1 uncultured archaeon
TGAGGAGCATCCTCCTTATTGGTTGAGATTAAAATATATGTTCCTAGAAATAAATACCAATATAAAAAATAATCTAAAAAAAATGAATAGTGTCAGTAGAGAAGGTGAATCCAAGAAAATTGGACAAAAAATATTAGAAGAACTAATTTACATAGAAAATAATTTAACTATTAGAGTTGATCAAAAAAACTATATTGAAGAGTTAATTCTTAATTTATTTGATTCACCTGATTATTCTGATATAGTAATTGATGAAATAAATAAATTAGTTAATGAAGGAAAAATTCAAGTATATTCATATGATAACTCTGAAAACTTTAAAAATATTTTATCTTTAATTGATTTATTAGATGAATATATTACTCCAAATGAATTAATTATTGAAAATAATGATACAAAACCTGCTGATATAATAACTATTTTAAATGCTGGATGGTTTTATTATCTTTTTAAAAGAGAAAATCATTTCAGACTTTTTGATGAAATGGAAAATCCTAAAGAACAAGCTAAAATTTTACAAAAATTAAATTTTTTAATATTAAAAGCTATTGAGCTATCTAATATCCATAAATTTGCTAAGGAGAACCTTAAAATTGAAAAAAATGATAATAAATGAAGAATCAAATAAATTGGATCATAAAGATTTCCTAAAAAGAATTTATCATCCTGATCTAAAGAAAAGAATTGTTATTACTCCGATGATAGATAAGAAAAAACAAATAAAATATGGAGTTGTTGATTTAAGATTAGGAACTGAATTTATTTTGACAAAAAAAACAAAATTTTCAAGTTTAGATCTAGACGAAGAAAATTTACATGAGCATATTAAAAAATATCAAGAAAGAATTGTAGTAAATATTCAAGATGGTCTAATTTTACATCCAAATCAATTTATTTTAGGAAGTACATTAGAGTATATAAAGCTTCCTAACAACATTATGGGATATATCATAGGTAGATCTTCATGGGGACGACTAGGACTAATAATAGCTACTGCTACATTAATAAATCCTGGTTTTGCAGGAGTTATTACATTAGAGTTAACAAATGTTGGGGAAGTACCAATTAAATTGTATCCATGTCTGAGAATAGCTCAAATGTCGTTTCATAATTGTGATTTTAGAGGAGAAGAAACTGAAGCTACATTAAGGAAATATTTTGGTTCAACAAGTCCAAGATTTAGTAGTATATATTTAGATAATGATATCTGTTTAATAAAAAAGAAAAAAAAAGAAAATATTAAAATTGATTAAGATCTCTTAAAAAGAAAAATTTAAGATAATGATATATATTATTTATTTAATTATATTATATTTACAAAGGTTTGAGTTATATATGATGAAGTAGAAACATTTCTAATGGAGGAAAGTAGCGGGCTATGTGGGAATTGAACCCACGACCTTCAGGTTAAAAGCCTGCCGCGCTACCTGCCTGCGCTAATAGCCCAAATAATAAAGATATAAAAAACTAAAAAATTATATTGTAATCTTATTTCATAAATCCTTTATAATATAAAAATTTTATGTGTTAAGAGAGAAATCTAAAACAAGAATGTCTATTCAATAAATATAGTTATCTCTGATTATTTATTATTGAAATGGTTAAATCCATCGATATTTAAGATGATTCTCTCATTATTTTTTATCAAATAAATCTTTGGATCTGATATTACTTTTCCAATCTTGTATAGATTCCCACCTTTTGTTTGGACAGCTTTTTTAGCTTCATGAAAATCTTCAACTTTTATCGTAAAGATATGAATAAATTCTTCTCCTCCACTAAAAACTAAATTTTCTAGTGATATCATAAATTCCTTCGAAAATTGAATTGCTTCACTATCAATTAGGTTATCATTGAATTCAATTTCAAACCCAAATTCTGAATTTGAATGAATAAGTTCATTCAGAGATTTTCCTAATCCATCTGAAGAGTCAATACTTGCAGTTGCTAATTGATTATTAGAAAGAATTATCCCTTCTCCACCTAAGTCTTTTGGCTCTAAAATACTTCTAATTGATCGTTGATATCTTTCAAAATTATTGATTGGTTCTTTTTTTTTCAAAAGAATATCAAATCCTACTCCTGTTAATCCAAATTTTCCATTAATAACAACTAAGTCATTTTCACTTAATCCTCGTCTTTTAATTATTTTATTATCCTCTAGTATTCCAAATACCGATGGATTAATGATAATTTCTTTGGTTTCATTAATATCTCCTCCAATATATTCAATATTGAGAGTAATACAATAATCGATAATGCCTGTAATCATATCTTCAAAATCCTTATATTTTAAATCTAAAGGTAGGCCCAGTGAAATGAAGATTCCTAAAGGATTAACTCCTTTTACAATTAGATCACTCACATTCATCAAGACCGCCTTTCTCCCCATCTGATAAAAAGACATTTCTTTAGGAATATCTGTTGTAGAAACTAACATGTCTGAATTAAAAATAAGCTGATATTTATTATTTTTTGAACCTAATTTTTCCATGAAAGAAAAGAAAAAGGCATCGTCTCGTATCATTTCTTTTTTTGTTCTTTTATATATGAGATTCTCTATCATTTCAATGATTTTATTTTCGCCTAGTTCTTTCATAGTTTTATTAGTCCACATTGAAATCCTCTTATTGTTGATAATTATTATAAAATAAAATTTTGTTATTATAAGTTCAGTTCACTCTTAGAATTGATAATAAAATATAAAAATTTTACATTACCTATTAAAATAAATTGCATTGATTATTATTGCTGCCTCTGTAACTCAGTTCGTAGAGTGATTGATTCGTAATCAATACATATGATTGACGTGATATCAATTTGCCGGGGGTTCAATTCCCCCCAGAGGCTTTTCTAAACCTCTTCTGAAACAAAAAATTTATTCACTAAACCCAATGCAAGCGTTCTAAAAGCATCATTAACATTATCTCCCGTTTTAGCTGATGTTTCAATATAAGATATTCCAAGATCTTTTGCTAAAGTCTCTCCTTCTTCTCTTGATACTTGTTTTTTATCTTTTAAGTCTATTTTATTTCCGATTAATATAAGATTGATATCGGGAGTTATTGCTTTTATTTCATTATACCATGATTTAATGTTATCATAAGTATCTTTACGGGTTACATCATATACTAAAAGACCTGCTTCTGCGTTTCCTAAGTAATTCTTTCTAACACGTTTAAATTGTGTTTGTCCTGCTAAATCCCAAAGAACAAAGCGGACTAAGGTGTCTAAGTCATCAAATTCACATTCCTTTTTCATAATACTAACCCCTATTGTTTCTTTGTAATCTTGAGCAAATGTACCTTCTACAAATCTATGTACCATGCTTGTCTTTCCAACTCCTCCATCTCCTCCTAATATTAACTTAAAGGCATATTCACTAGCATTAATTTTTATTTTTTGGAGTTTATCAACCTTTCTCTCTATATGAGAGCCTGTAAGAGATGAGATTTTTGGAATAACAGGACTAACAGTTCTTCCATCAAAAATACGAGCGATTTTTTCAGCAGTTAAATACGCTAAAGGAAAGACGGGATCAATCATTGCTAATGAATCTAAAACAGTTACAAAAACAGCCTCTGGACCCGCTTCACAAAATATTAATCTATATTCATCAGTATCAAATGTACCAGTACCAAATGAACCAGAACTAAATTCTTGTGTTATTCTATTTAAAACAGGTTCTACTAAAGCACTTAAACCCCCTACAATATCTTCCTCAACTGATTTGTCACCTGATCCTGAAATTGTATCCATTATTAAACCTTCTCGATTAACAATTATTGCCGCAACCAGATCATCTTTTATTTCTTGTCTGTACCATTTCAATAAAGCACTTAATTTTTCCCTATCTACTGACATAAATTTTTCACTTAGATTTTTTATAAATTCATATTGTTTTATCTAAAAATCAATAACTACTTTCTTTTTAAATAATATTTTAGAAATTTAAATTTTTAGAATACTTAAATAATCAATAATTAAGATATGATTCTTTGTATTTATTATTTTTAA
>CAZBEU010000594.1:0-2056 GCA_964491005.1 uncultured archaeon
TTAAAAAAGAATTATACATTGATAAATTATTGATTTATAGATATCCTCACTCAATTCATCCCCTTCCTTTATAGTACCGATTATTTTTTTTATTCAAGATGTTAATCATCTATAATATTAGGATTTAGACATTTTAAAAAATGTAAAATAATTAAATGTTATGATATATTTAGAAAAAATACTCTCTACTATAAAGGAAGGGGTCTTCTTGAGTGATCAAGATAAAATTTCTTTTTTTTAATCATCCCCATTTATAAAGGAGAGGAGTTTTTTAAAAGAAAGCTGAGAGATATTATCAAGGATAAAAACGGGTACAGAAGAGTCTTTTAATAATTCTCCTTTAGTATGTGTTCCTGTTAATACTCCAATAAATTTACAATTGAGCATTTCTGCTAATTTTCTATCACTAGTATGATCTCCAACAATAAAATATGTATAATTGGGATATTCTTGGAAAAAAAAATCCTTGAGATTTGGGTCTGTTTTAGATTTAATTTTTAAAGATTCTCCAATAATAAAATCAAAATATTCTACTATTTGCAAATTTTCTAATAATTTCTTAGCAAGTTCTTGCTTTTTTGAAGTTACAATCCCGAGAACTATATTATGTTTTTTGAGAGAGTTTAAATTATTAAGAACTTCAGGAAAAAGCACTACTTGATAAATACCTTTCTCAGCATAATATTTTCTAAAAGAATTAATTAATTCTTTCGGATCTGTATTAGATATATTCTTAAAAACTGTTTCTAATGGTAAACCTATCGTTTTCTTAAAATCATCATTAATTTTTTGGGCAATATTAAATTCTTTAAACGCATATTTAAAAGAATTTAGAATTCCTTCTTGATTATCAATCAGAGTAAAATCTAAATCAAAACTTATTAATATTTTTCTTATCATTTTGAATATAAAAAGTTTTAATCCTTTATAATTTCTTGAAAAGCTTAATTAAGTATTTAATATCCTCAGAACTATCAATCAACCTTCTAATAGGGAATGGAAAACCTTTAATATCTATTTCTTCTTTATTTTGTATTTTTTCTATGATTATATTAATCATTTGTTTAAACAAATCTATTGTTCTCCCTTCTGAATCTATTTCTGAAAGGACTTCCTTGGATTTCTCTAATTTTCCTAGAATAATAAGAGATAATGATGCGATAATATAAGAATGAATAATATGAGAATTACTGATTTTTTTTGTGTTTGCTGCTCGATAATAATATTTATACGTATTTTTAATCATTTCTTTTAATAAAAAATCTTTAGCTGTATCAAGTTGTTCATAAAATTTTATACTTTCAAGAATTAATGTAGCTGCTGTAAAATATTGTTTGTTTTGAAGACCATGTTCCGCTATTATATTTAAACATCTTACAATTTGATTAAATAAACCAAACTTGTTAAATTCTAAATTATTTTCCATAGCCACATCATATGCATTAAGATAGCTCTCAGTAGATCTATTATAACTTTTAATTTTCCAAAAATTATCTCCGGCTTTCATATAATGCTTATAAGCTAATTCTGAATTTTTCAATTTTTTAAATATCGTTGCAGCATCAAAATAATTAATTGCTGTCTGATTATAATCTTTAATTTTTTCGCAATAATTTCCTGCTAAAATGAAACAAGAAGCTGATTCTAATAAATTCTGTTCAATTTCCTTATAACAAAGTGCTGCTCCCCGATAATATCTCGCAATTTTATAAAAATCTTTTTCTTCTTTTTTTAATCCTTCAGCTAAACTAATATATGAAGAAGCTTCTCTTTTTGAATAATAGATATATTGATCTGGATTTTCTAATTGTTGATATAAATTTTTAATTATTTGGCTTATCTGAGCAAGGGATAAATTATCATTTTTTTCTTTTATTTCTTCATAAATTCCTGTAAAGAAATCAATTGCGTCTAGTAATATTTTTTTTGAATTTTCATCAACGATTGCATAACTTATTTCTGGTCTTAGTGCCATATTTGCTTTATCTTGCCTTATTCCCATAAATCCTGCGTATAATTTCATTTCGAATGTGTCTGTTTGTAAATATAGCCATCT
>CAZBEU010000595.1:0-4128 GCA_964491005.1 uncultured archaeon
TTCAATAATTTTTTTTACTTCTTCAATCCAATTGTAAGATCTTTCAAGTAATGTTTTAAATTCATTGATAGAAATTATTTTATCAAAATTATGATCTTTCATATATTTGATAGATTGTTTGTAAAGAATCTCCTCTGGAATTATATTTTGAATCTGAGTTAAGAAAGATAATAATTTTAAAGAAAGTCTATGGGGTTTAATTTTAGGAATTCCTTTGATATGTGTTAGTGGATAAATATATTTCAAAAACTTATTCTTAGCTTCATTATCTAACTTAATTAATCCAAAATACACATTTTCCATCTTCTCATAATAATCATAATATTGCGATAGTTCTTCTATTCTAAAAGCTATATGTTTATTTGGATTAGTTTTTAAAATTATTGCTCTATAGATTTCGGGTTCTGCCATACTAAGATATTTTTCAGGAGTAAATATAATTCCTTTTGAAGTTTTCATATCATAATTACCTAGTCTTAGCCATTCATATGATACTTTTACAGGGCCTTTATATTCATATAATTTTTGACATAATTCTAATCCTGTATCATAAGCACCACCCCTAACACTATGATCTTTGCCAGCAGGTTCACAAGTTGTTTTGAACATAGCCCATTTAGCGGGCCAATCAATTCTCCAATTTAATTTTAATCTTCCACTCCAGATAGATACATCTCCTGAGTATTCACAATATTCACAATTATATGATACGGTTTCCTCCTTTTTATTATATTTCTGAACTCGATTTGGGATGATGTTCCCTTCTTTATCTTTACTTTGGATTCTATTACATTTTTCACAAATAACCATCGCAGGCATCCAACTTTCTTGCATTTTATTGAACTTCTCTTTATTTATATCATCTAATGTAGGTAATATATATTTTTTGAGAATATTTTTTATAAGCTCATTATTTTCCAAAGCAATTTTAATATATTCTTGCATTTTTCTTTGCTTATATAATTCATGAGTCCATAAAATCTTCAATTTAATACCAAATCTTGGAAATGTTTTACTTAATTCATTTCCAAAATGATGAGCATAGCTTTCACATTTACAACCTTCAAAAGGACATGGAATTAAAGCAAATGGCTTACCAATATGTTTCTTTTGGAAATCTTTTGGAATATATATTGGAAATCTTTTTGCAGCATCCAAACTATCAAAAAATAAGATATTTTTTACATTATAACCACGATTTTCGAGAATCCTTCTTAATGCATCGCAGATAAGTATTTCTCTTAAAATTCCTAAATGAATATGACCAGAAGGTGTTTTTCCAGTAGAAAGAGTAATATCTTTAACAGAACGATTAGTTATTTCTTCAGCAATTTCTTCTAACCAATGAATTTGAAACTCTTTATTCAAAAAACTTTCACTATTATAAAGATTGTATTTATTGAGTTAATGAATACATTTATTTATCATTTTTGATTTAAGACTATAGTGAATTTAAAATGAGAATTGCTGTTCTAAATAAAGATAGATGTAAACCAGATAAATGTAGTCCTTTTGAAAAAAAACCTTGTATAATTTACTGTCCTAGAGTAAGAACTGGAGATAAAACAATTGTTCTCAATACTACGATTAATAAAGTTGAAATAATAGAAAGTTTATGCTCTGGATGTGGAATATGCATTAAAAAATGCCCTTTTGAGGCAATAAATATTATTAACTTACCCGATCCATTAGAGAATGATATTACGTTTAGATATGGTCCAGATCAGTTTTGTTTATTTAGGATGGCTATTCCAAAAAAAAATAAAGTATTAGGAATTATTGGTCAAAATGGTATTGGAAAAAGTACTTTATTAAAAATCTTATCTGGAAGCCTAAAAATAAATTTTGGTAATTTTGAATCTAAACCTTTTGAATGGAATGATATTATAACTTATTTTCGAGGTTCAGAACTCCAGCAATATTTCTTGGATTTGAGTGAAGAAAAATTAAAAATAATACATAAACCTCAAGATATTACAACAATCCCAAAATATGTAGATGGTAAGGTTTTTAACCTTTTAAAGAAAAATGATAACCTCGATAAATTAGATAGCATATCAGAGAAATTAAATTTAAATAAAATATTAGATAGAGACATTAAAGTACTTTCTGGGGGAGAATTACAAAGAGTTGCTATCGCAGCCGCGTATTTAAAAGATGGAGATATCTATTTATTTGATGAACCCAGTTCATATTTAGATGTTAGTGAAAGAATTAATATGGCTAAATTAATTAGATCGTTAACCAATGAAAATAAAACTATAATTGTTGTGGAACATGATTTAGCAATTTTAGATTATTTAAGTGATTATGTATCACTTTTATATGGTATACCTGGAGTTTATGGGATTATATCTCATCCACAAGGAGTAAGAGTTGGTATAAATATTTATCTGAATGGATATATAAAAGACGAAAATCTTAGATTTAGAGAGAGTCCGATTATATTTCATGAACGTCCTCCTCAAGAATCACTTTATGACTCCGGTAATATAATATTTTCATATAATAATATGGAAACACATTTAGGTGAATTTCAATTAAAGATTTCTGGAAGTGAAATTCATGCAGGTGAGATAATTGGAATATTAGGTCCTAATGGAATAGGAAAATCAACATTCATAAATTTAATTGCTGAAGATATAAATTCCAATAATAGAAATATCCGAAACTTTGAAATTGATACAGAAGATAAAATGAAAGTCTCAATTAAACCACAATATATAAAAATAGAAAATTATAATAAAGTATCAGAAATAATTAATAACATAAAATTAGCACCTCACATTAGTCAATCTTATAAAAAAAGGTTGATTGGACATCTTAAATTAGATAATATTAAAGAGCGCCTAATTAATGAACTTAGTGGAGGAGAATTGCAGAGAATTGCAATTGCTAATTGTTTATCAACTAAAGCAGATATTTATCTTCTCGATGAGCCTTCAGCATTTTTAGATGTTGAAATGCGTCTTCAAGTAGCACAATTAATTAGAAAATCAATTGAAGAAATAAAAAAATCTGCTTTTGTAGTTGAACATGATATAATTACTCAAGATTTTATTGCAGATTCAATTTTAGTATTTCAGGGATTACCTGGTATTAATGGAAAAGCAAATCCACCTCAAAATCTCAGAGAAGGATTTAATCTTTTTCTAAAAATGATGAATATTACTTTCCGAAGAGATAATATTTCAAAACGACCAAGAGTTAATAAAACAGGAAGCAATAAAGATACATATCAAAAAAGTATTAATGAGTACTATTATGTAGCTAAATCTTAGTTTCAAATTCATTAAAAAATACATAAAAAAAGGAAAAAAATTGTAGAAAAAAAGATATTAAATCTTAATATACTCTGCTTGGTCAGAAGATTTGAGAACTTCTTTATTTTTTCTTTTTATCATTTCAATTAATTCTTTTCGGGCTAATCCCAAATATTTTCTTGGATCAAATTCTTTAGGATGTTCTGATAAATATTTTCTTACCATTGCTGTAAAAACTAATCTTCCATCTGTATCTATATTAATTTTACTTACTCCAAATTCAGTTGCTTTTCTTAATTGTATTTCTGGAATTCCAAAAGCTTTTTCTAAAGCACCTCCATATTGATTTACTATATCTACATATTCTTTCAATACAGAAGATGATCCATGTAAAACAATTGGATATTTTCCTAAACGCTTTTTAACATCATTTAATATATCAAATCTTAACTCTGGTATATCCTCTTCTTTTTCTACTTTAAATTTATATGCACCATGAGATGTTCCAATTGCAATTGCTAGTGAATCGCAATTTGTTCTAGTTACAAAATCCTCGACTTGTTCTGGATCTGTATAATGATGTTCTTCTGAAATAACATGCTCTTCAATTCCAGCCAAGACACCTAATTCTGCTTCAACAGAAACATCTCTTTCATGAGCATATTCAACAACTTTTTTTGTTACTTTAATATTTTCTTCATAATCTAAATGACTACCATCAAACATTACACTTGAAAATCCAAAATCTATACATGATTTACAAAGCTCGAATGAATCTCCATGGTCTAAATGTAAAACGATTGGAATCGAATATCCTAATTCCTTTGCCATTTCTACTCCACCTTGACCTAAATATTTTAACATT
>CAZBEU010000596.1:0-3478 GCA_964491005.1 uncultured archaeon
TAAATTTCTTAAAATCATATTTAAAAAAGAAAAATGAAGGTGTTTATTTTACTAATAATCAAGTTGCTAGATTTATTATTGAAAATTCAATATTATCTCTAATAAATATAGAATTGAATCTTAAATTAAATACTCTTTTTGAAATCAGCGCCCTCGAGCAAGAAAAAAAGAATATAATTATAAATATTCTTAAAAAAATAACAATATGTGATCCAGCTTGTGGATCGGGAGTTTTCCTCTTTAATACATTAATTTTATTATATGATCTTTTTAAAAAATTAAAGGTAAAATATTCTGATTTAGAATTAAAAACTCTAATTATTAAGAATATATATGGTTTGGATATAAATTTAATATCATTAAATTTATGTAAGTTAAAAATATTTAAGTGGATATTAAAAGAGGATTTAGTAGATTATACCCTAATATTTGGGATTTTAAATAAAAATTTTAGATTAATAAATAGTTTAACATATTCAAATTGGTCAAATACTATTTTTGGTAAAAAATATTTTGATTTAATTGTTGGAAATCCTCCCTATGGAAACATTTTAAGTACTAGTGATAAGAATTTTCTAAAGAAAGAAAAGACTTTCTCTAAAGATATTTATTGTACATATGTATTAAAATCCTTAGAATGGTCAAAAAATATAATAGGGCTTCTTATTCCAAAAAGCTTTCTTTTAAGACAATCATTTATAGATTTTAGAAATGAACTCCTTGCTAAAGCAAATATTTTAAAAATATACGATCTTGGATCAAATTTATTTAAAAACGCTACAAATGAAGTTCAAATTCTAATATATAAAAAAAAAGTTGGGAAAGATGTTAATCTTGAAATATTTGATTATCCTGATTTAGAAATCAATAAATATAACAATCAAATTATTGATTCTCTAAGAATTTGTAGAAATGTAAAATGTAAAATGAATGTAAAAACAAAAAAATTTTATATTTATACATTTAAAGAAAAATGTCCATATTGTGCTTCAAATACGCAAAAACTAAATCGAATTCGAATAAAGGCTGATAAAAATATACTTACAATCATTGAAAAAATAGAATTTCAAGCGGATATGAATTATTTAAATATCAGAAAATTTCCAAATTTTATAAGAGGTGAAGAAGCAAAAGGATTAAAAGAAATAAAAAAGATATTAAATAAAAATGGTGAAGGTACATGTTATTTTATCAGTGCTAAACAAGATTTTACTCCCTATCATTTTAATACAAATAAAAAATTTGATTTAGAAATTGTAAAACCAGAAATTTTAAAGGGTAAGAAATATGAATTTTATAAGGAATCAAAATTATTAATTAAACATAATAATATTTATCCCGAAGCTATTTTTACAAAACAACCATCATGTTTTACTTCTTCAATTTACTCCTTACTCTATTCAGAAGATATTGAATTAAAATATTTGTGTGCTATTTTGAATTCGATTCTTATTCAATTTTATTGTATATATGGATTAAATAATCAAAAGGATACGACAATCAATTTAAATCAATATATGATTAGACACTTACCAATTATCAACATAAATGAAATTGAAAAAAAAAAAATCTCAGAAGAAGTAGATTTTATAATAGATCAATTAGATATAAGTGAAGGTAAATTAAACGATCAAATTAAAAGAAAGATTATAAATCTTGACAATAAAATTTTTGAATATTTCTCAATTGATGATGAGGAACGTTGTATAATGATAAACCAAGTTAAAAAATTTAACAAATATTATAATTTGATTTATTAAATGAAGATATTTTATAAAATAGAAAAAAAGGAAAAGAAAAAAATTATTCTTTTTTTAGTAGGGAATTTAATTCTGTTTTTAGTAAATCACGTACAGCGACTCTAATTACTTCTGAGCGATTTGGATAATAATTGGCTGTTACTAATTCTTCAATTCCCTTTAAATATTGCTCTGGAATATGACATGTAATGAGCTTAATTGTTAAACACCTATTTAATGACAAAAATTTTTTTTATTAATATATGAAATCGAAATCTCTGTAATATATGTATATAATATTAGAATAATATATGGTGAAAAAAAAAAAGTCATTTTTAAGATATGCTTTAAAATTATTATTTTACCTATCGTAAAAAGTTTATAAAAATCTATAATTGTTTATAATAATCAAAAAATTAGTACTCTTTTAGGATTTAAATGGGAACATCTCTTTAATAGTTTAAATACATTGTTAACCCATTGTAGAGAGTAGTAAATGATACAAACAATAAAATTTCGATTACATCCAATACCCTCACAGGAGCGCCAATTACACAAAATATTTACTATCTATAATAAAATCAAGCGAAAAGGCTATACCCTTTTTTTTAATAAAAGAAATGTTCTTTTTTCTAAGGATTCAGATGCGAAAAAAGAGTTAGACAAGAAAATACATCGTAAATTAATGGATGTTTGTCATAACAATCCCTACGTGAATAGTATTCGCATTGATTGTAAAATGAAATTATCCCAACAAAAGACATGGTTAAAAAAGCGAGAAACATATCTTACTCATCAAATTTTCACGATTTTAGAGAAAATTGAACATATAAAAGAAAAGAATGGGAAAGATAGGCGATTAAAAGGGCTTTATTCACGTTTATCCTCTATTAAGGACACATTAGCAACGCTTCGTTTTAATCCTGTCGTTTTTGGAACAAAACTATTATTCAGAGAGCGGATCTTACGAAAGATTAGCAGAAATGAGTTTAAGCTTAAAAGAGATTCTTCCTTTTACTGTGTAGGAAAGAAACAACGAGTTAATTTAAATTTAAAAATCCTTCCAGACATGACTCTAAAAGTTCGTACTTTTTCCAAGAAAAAAGAAAAAAAATGGTTGTTTATATCTTTTACCGTCAATTACACGCAAGAGAAATGGTACAATGAGATTTTATATTTGGAATTATATCAAGTAGACGTGATTAGACAATTTTATAAGGGAATGATTCGTTATTTCGCTCATGTATCCTATGATATTCCCGATGGAGAACCTATTTATAGATTCGAAAATGGAGCAGTCGGACTTGATATGAACTATAACTTTGTTTCTCTCAGTAATGTAGATCAACGGGGTAATTTCAAGAGTTATGATGAAATTTATTTTCAAAATTTACACTCCTATCGTAAGAACAAACGTGCGAATTATATTAGCTATAAAATGAACAAAATCATGAATTATTGTGTTAATAAGAAGAAAGGACTTATCATCGAAAACCTTTCTTTTGAACAAAAATTCTCATATGGGAAAAAAAGGAATAGAAAACGAAGTAATTTTAAAATATCAGCATTATAATTATTAGAGAGAAAATGTATTAAACACGCATATTATAAAATAAGACAATGTTGGACATTTATCTTATTTGAGTGTTCCGATGGTTGCGTCCTCGGAAGTTAACAAGCAGAAGGTGTACTGCCTGATGATTGATTATTTTGATACTTTTCGATGAGAATGATGGCTC
>CAZBEU010000597.1:0-4319 GCA_964491005.1 uncultured archaeon
ATATAATTTGAGAAAAATTTTTAAATTTCAACTTGGATCTTTTCAATATCCATCTTTTCTTTTTCTAATTGTTTAATTTCTTTTAGTATAACTTTTTTTTTAGTTTTTTCTGCCTTATCAATTGCTTTTATTTTTATTAAAAATTCTTTTTCTTTTTCTTTTTTTAGATTTGTTAAATCATTTTCTATACTTTTAGTGGAAGTAATTAGTTCTTTTACTTTTTCTGTCCATTTATTCTTCTCTTGAATATCTTTTTCAAGATCTACTTGTTCTGAATTTAGTTTATCATCCATATTGCTAATTTGTTTATCATATTTCTCCTTAACTTCATCTTTTATAGAAGCATGTTTATTTCTTGCTTCTTCTTCTATACGAGATATTTCGTCATATTTTGCCATAATCTGACCGTTTATAAGTTCTTTCGACATTTTTTTCACATCTATTATTTACTTAATTTTATTGATGAATAATATTATTATTTGATAATATTTAAATATTTTCATATGATAATATTAATATATAATAATAAAAATAATTTGAAACAGGATCTAATTTATAAAATTTATCTATTTAATTAGTAAAAAGAGATTTAGGATAATATCATGAGTATAAATGTATTAAGAATGACTTCTAAATTTTTTAAATTATTGAGTGATGTTAATGTATTGAAAATAATTTTACTATTGAAAAATAATGAGAAATCTTTCCAAATAATTCAAAATAATTTAAATATTACACAATCTCACCAATCTCATTTAATGAGAAAACTTATTGATTCAAATATTTTAATTGTTCGAAGAGAACAAAGAAAAAAAATTTATAAAATAAAAAATAAAATAATATTTAGAATTCTTGGGGAAGCAAAAGGGTTTCTAACAGAAATACAAAAAGAAAAAATTGACGAATTAAAAGATTTTAATCTTTATGATATTTAATTTATAATATTATTGTTTAAAAATATTAGTTCTTACCGATGGTATGCATATTATATCATATAATCAAAAATCACTTAATATTACATATCTAACACTTCAAAGCCATCTTAAATTTTTCGAAAGATTATCCAATCAAATCCAACTCATAAAATAAGTTCAATTGATTCTATTCTTTAAAATTTATATTTTGCTTAATCAAAGAATGGATGGCTCTTGTTGATAAAGAATATTAGATTTTCATCTGGTTCTAATATATTCTTTATTCTCAATAATAGCAAAATATAATTTTAAATAATTATGATTATTATATTATCCAATTAAAAGAAAGAATAAACAACTATATTGAAAACAGAACTAAATAAATCCGATTATATTATTTTAATTTATTCTATACTCCTAATATCTTTTTTTTTTAGTTTTATCTTAGTTCAAAATATTGCCAAATTCAAATTATTAGGACCTTCTTATGACAATTTTATATATTTAAAACATCATAGTATAATGAATGTCAATATAGATCTAAATCACTCTTGTCAGTTTAATAATATAGTAATTCAAGTATTAAATGATTCAGAAACTAATTGGTGGGAAAGCGCATGGGTTTGGGCGGCTATAAGTGCATTAGTTGCAATAATCCTTCGAATAATTAAATTTATTTATGATTATAGAAAAAGTAAAAAATCTAGAAGAAGATATAGAAAAAATGGATAAATTATGAATTTATAATTAATTATATTCATAATTAATTCCTTTTTAAAATTAATCTTCTTGATTTTTATGAAATTAAATAACAAATTCAAAACTAATTAAAAACTACAAAATATATTAATTTCTTGGAACTAAAATATCAAAGTTTTTCCTACAACACCTAATTCGCATTTTTCTCCAAATTGTTTTTGAAATACATCAATCTTCATACTACAATGACATAATATAACCGATTTAATAAATGGATTTAATTCTAGAGCTTGTTGTTTTGTAAATGCAAAGCCATGCATTCCACCTATCAAATGCAATTTAGAATTTAAAGGAAAAAATAATTTTTTTCTATCTTTCAGAAAATTATTTAATCCCGGATGGCAACATCCACATAGTAGAATATATGCATCTTTTGTCTTAATATAACAGGCTTGCTCATATATTCCCCCATAATCTGAGGAAAAATATGAATCGGTTAAAAAAATACCTTGGAGTTCTTCAATTGCCCTTCCTTTTTTATTTATTATTAAATTTTTTTTAGGGATTGTTTTTCCCTGATATTTTACAGGTATATTCCAATCTTTGTGAACATATACAGGTAAATCATAATTCTCTGGTAAAATTCCAAAAGTACCATCTGTATGATCATAATGGTTATGCGATAAAATCAATGCATCAATTGAAGATGGACTAAGCCCAAATTTCTTGAGATTTTTTAACAACGGCTCTATGTTTGTACCTGCATCAAATAATATTTTTTTATCCTCGATTTCAATTAGAACTGAAAAGCCATAAGACAATACATAACCTGGTTCAGATTCATTTAAATCATCAATTAAGATAGTTAATTTTATTAAATTCATTGATTCTCTTTATTGTTATAAATTAATTCATATATGTAAAAATTTTATTATTCATATAAATGTTTAAGATAATTTAAAAGAATTAATTTAGCTAAATATTAATATTTGCATTTATAGAGAAATATTTTTTCAGTAGAATTACGATTATATGATAGGTTTATTATTTATTATAGAATTAAGAAATCTATTCCATGAGATAGAACTTAATTTGTTGCTTTCTTTGTGGAAGAATAATCAACAAATTTTATGGGGTTTTTAGCATAACCTTTCTCATCAATACCTCCACATTCTTCTAATACATCTTTAGGTATTAAATTTTGCCCTATTCTTAATTTGGTTAAATTATCAAGAGATTCAATTCCTTGAATTATTTTTATTTGATTCGCAAATAAATTAAGATTCTTAAGTTCAGTTAATTTTTCTAAACCTTTAATTTGAGAGATATCTTTAATGCCTAAATTTCCTAAATAGAGATTATTATCTATAACTTCAATTTTATTTTTAAACACTTCTACAAACATTAAAAATAAAAATTTAATTAATTATTTCTAATTTACCATCTTGACTTTTCTCCTAATTTAATATCTAAAACTGGTGTTCCGTTTATTGCGTCAAGATTTTTAACAAATAAAATAAGACCTTCTATTTTTATTAATTCTACATTTGAAATCCCAATACGAGATAATCTATCTGGCGTTCGAGTTGCGAAAATTCCTGCTTTTTTATTATCTAAGCCTCTTGGAAAGACAGAGCGAATTTTACATGGTTTATGAAAATAATAAACAATCATTATCCATTTTTCATCTTCTAATTTATAAAGAAACTGTTTTTGAGATTCAAAGAGATGAATTTTAGAAATATTTGATTTATTTCCTTTCAATCCAAAATTTAAACCTCTCGCTAATTCATTCTCTACAAATCCTATAGGGAAGATTTTAAATGGTTTCGATTTTTCATATAAGCAAGAATGACATATTAAAATATCGTCAATTTCTTCAAGTTGAGAAAGTTCAAGTCTATTTTTGCATTTTATACAAATAGGCATTATTTTGTCTTTATTTTTACAGTAAATAATTTTAATTTATATTTAAGGATTAATGTTAATTCCTTTTTTTATATTGGTTATGATAATTACTATGTTATACGGGATATAAACTCTCAAACGCATTATTTGGTTAGATATATGATTTCTATAAAAAAAAGAATATCTTCAACAAAATTATTAAAAGAATTAGTTTCGATATAGTTTAATTATACTATTAACTATTAATAATTAGTTTTTTCTTTTAATATTTTAATAAGATTAGATATGTTAGATATAATTTTAATCCAAGATGCTAAATCAGGAGTAAAACTACTGGATTACCGACAAGAATCTACACCCTTTAAATCAGAACATTCAGATATTTTTACTGGATTTCTTTCAGCTATGCAAAATATTTCAAAAGAATTAAACATTGGTACAGTTGTATTGATATCAACTATCGGAGAAAGGGGTCATAATTGCATATTAGTTCCATATAATCTAATCTATGTTATTCTATTAGTAGATAAAGATGATTCAGTTGATTTCTGGAAAAAACAAGGAAATAAAGTAGCATCTAAATTTATTGAGATATACGGAAATAATTTTTCACCTTATGAAGTTGGAAGATTTAAAACATTTATTCCAATTCTAAAAGAAATATGCTATAATTGTGACTTTCATGAATGATTGAACTATGATTCCCCACAAATATTGATATTAATTTCATCCTTATAATCAAAAAAAAGCAATTGAAAGTAAAATGATAGGTTTACCTATGATGACATGATAAAACTT
>CAZBEU010000598.1:0-3896 GCA_964491005.1 uncultured archaeon
TTCTCTTCTTGCTTGAGGATCTAATCCTGTTGTTGGTTCATCTAAAACTATAATATCGGGATTATGAATTATCGCTGAAGCAATTCCGATTTTTTGTCGCATTCCTTTTGAAAAGGTCTTGATTTTTTTATCAATCCAATCAGACAATCCAAACATCTCAACAACCTCTTCAATTCGATGATTTACTTTTTTTATTGGATAACCTTTAAGTTCAGCAAAATATTTTAAAATCAATCGGGGGGTTACATTACTATAAAATGCGGGATTTTCAATTAGAAATCCAATTTTATCTAATAAATAATCTTTATTATGATTAGATAATTTCTCTAATGTTCCATTCCCACAAATTAAAATTTCACCTTCAGTTGGCTTCAAAAGATAGGCCATCATTTTCATAGTTGTGGATTTACCCGCACCATTAGGGCCAAGAAATCCAACGATTTCACCTTTATTTATCTCTAGATTAACATTAGAAACAGCATAGAAATCACCGAATTTTTTAGTAAGATTTTTAAATTTAATAATTAATTCTTTGTCTTTATTATTCATATTAATCAATAATTGTGTTAGAATTTATGTTGTTGATATTAAACTGTTCTTTTAACAATATTAAATTTAAATAGACCAATTTTTATTTTAATGCAATCAATATTTAAAATAACCAAAATTTCAATTTTATTCCATACGCATTTTAATCTAACAGAATTTTATAAGATAATAATAAATTAATAGAATTCCGAAAGATATTATGAAATTAATAAAAAAGAAAAAAACTCTAAGCTTGTTGTTTATTTTCTTGATATTTTTATCCTTTAGTTCAATAATCTTTAATAATGATACAACAGAAAATAAAACAGAGATAAATAAAATCATTCAAACTTCTGATATTATCAATCCTATTTTTATTGATGGTAATAGTGATTTAGCAGCACATCCAAATGTAACAGGTAATGGATTAATAGGTGATCCTTATATCATCGAAAACTTTAGTTTTGTGGGATCTGGAGAAGATAGTGCAATTCTCATTCGAGATATTGATAGACCTTTGATTATAAGAAACTGTTTGATCAAAGGTTATAATTATGGAATATATTTACAAAGTACTGCAAATATTGAATTATTTAACAATACTATAGTAGATAATTATCGTGGTCTTTATTTATCTTATGCAGATGACATTATCATTAGAGGAAATAACATTTCATATAATAACAATAGAGGAATTTATTTAAGTAATTCTGATTCAATTATACTTACAAATAACACAATTTCTTATAATTTAGAATGTGGTATAATGGGTTATGAATCTGATGATTGTAATGTTATTAATAACACAATATCGTATTGCGAATATGGGATAGATTTAAGATATTCTTCAAATGGAATTATTAAGGATAATAACATTTTATATAATGGTTTATATGCCATCCTAATAGAAGAATCTACATATTGTATACTTTCAAACAATACAATGGAATCATCTGGAATTGGAATTTCAGATTATCTTACAGAACTTTTAACTATAAATATAGATATATCAAATACAATAAATGGAAAACCAGTCTATTTCTATAAGAATCAAATTGGACTGACTAATACTAATTTTACTAGTCCAGGTCAAATAATCCTTGTTAATTGTTCTAATTCAAATCTATCTGAATTGAATATTTCTAAGACATCTTTAGCTATATCGCTTTATTTTTCAGATAATAACACAATCATAAATAATATTGTTTCAAATAATTCAGCAGCGGGTATCTATCTATATCACTCAAATGATAACACTATTAAAAACAATACCGCTTCAAATTGCGAATTGGGAATTGGTTTAATGTGGTTTTCTGAAAATAATACTATAACGAAAAATAATGCTTTAAATAATAGGCTTAAAGGTCTTAGCGTAACTTATTCAGATTATAATTCATTCATAAATAACACCGCATGTTATAACTCAGAATATGGTATTTATTCATATTGGTCAGATAATAGTAGAATCATAGGTAATAACCTCTCATCTAATTCAGAATATGGGCTTTCTTTAGACAATTCTAATAATTGTACAATAAAAGATAACATGATTTTATATAATTATAGATTTTGTATATATATAACAGGATCAGATCAGTGTACTTTATCTAATAATATTATGAATTCATCCGGTATAGGAATTTATGGTTTATTGAGCGATATTATAACTCATGAAATAGATACATCAAATATAATAAATGATAAACCAGTCTATTATATTAAGAATCAAAACGGATTGACTAATTCTGATTTTAGTAATGCAGGTCAGATAATCCTTGTTAATTGTTCTGATTCAGAAATATCTGATATGAATATCTCAAGAAGTTCTGGAGCTTTATCATTAATGTATTCAAATAATATTACCGTTAAGAATAACAATTTTTCTTACAACTCTTTCTATGGTATCTTATTATACACATCGTTTAATAGCACAATTGAAAGTAACAATATTTCAAATAATTCACAATGGGGTATAGGCATAAATTGGAGATCAAATGAAAATACCATTATAGATAATAGTGCTTTAAATAATGGAGAGACTGGTATTAACATCGATAACTCAGACAATAACATGATAAAGAATAATACTGCTTCATACAATAAAAAAATGGGGATAAATATAGATTGTTCAAATCATAATACAATAACAGATAATATAATTACAAATAATAACGAAACAGGTATCTATTTACATTTTTATTCAGAAAATAATACAATCTATAATAATAGATTTATTGATAATAATGTAAATGCTAAAGAGGCTCAAGTATCAGAGAATAATCATTGGGATAATGGAACAATAGGGAATTATTGGAGCGATTATAGAGGGATTGATTTAAATAATGATGATATTGGAGATTTACCATACAATATAGCTGGATATACTATATCTATTTATTATCATAGTCAAGATCTATATCCTATATGTAATTCTGGTATAAATATTACAATAGTATACCCAAACAATATGATAGAAATTGGTTCTAATATGCCCTCTTTTATTGTAGAAGATATTGATTCTTGGATTGATATTATGTGGTATTCTCTAAATGGAGGATATAATACAACTTTTACTTCTGATTTTACATTCAACCCGATTGAATGGAAAGCCATACAAGATGGAATAGTTACGGTAACTTTATATGTAAATAATACAGAAGGGATTGTTTTTTCAGCAGAAATTAGCATTGTAAAATATACAATTCCAATAATAATTATTCCAAATAATAATGAAGAATTTGGTCATGAAGCTCCATCCTTTATGATAGATATATCTGATCCTCAACTTCACACGATGTGGTATTCATTAGATGGGGGACGAAATATAACATTTACATCCAATAGTACGATAGATCAAGCAGAATGGGATTCTTTACTGGATGGAATAATTATGATAACGTTCTATGCGAATGATACAAATGGGAATATTGCTTCAAATAACATTACTTTAATAAAAAATTCAAGCCCAATAATTAAAATAATGAGTCCAAGTAATAATGAGGAATTCAGTTATGACGCTCCATCCTTTATTGTAAATATATCTCATCCTCAACTTGATACTATCTGGTATTCATTAAATGAGGGACGAAATATAACATTCACATCCAATGGTACAATAAATCAAGCAGAATGGGATTTCTTGCCAGATGGAATAATTACAATTACATTCTATGCAAATAATTCTATGGGAAAAATCGCTTCAGAAACTATTGTTATTACTAAAACAACTCCAGAAGAGGATAATATTCCAAGTTATCCTGTATTATTTATAGTCTCATTGTCAATAATTACCATAGTGATTTTAGTAGCTAAGTTTCAGAAGAAAAATAAATTCAAATTGTTAATTTAAATATTCTTTTTTTTCTTTT
>CAZBEU010000599.1:0-3872 GCA_964491005.1 uncultured archaeon
AACTTTTATCTAATTCCTTCACTTTTAATGATCGCTTCAAGCATATTTAATGTGTATCTAGCTCATTTTTCACATTCTTTCGAAAAAAATGATATTAGCTCCATTAAATCTAATCTTAATTTAATTGAAAAGTACTCTTCAATCTTCTTTTTGATTCTTTTATTAATTGTATATATAAATGGTGAGTATCTTTTCACTATTTTACTACCCGAATATATCGTTTCTCTTCCTATTCTATATATAATGATTTTTATCCCGTTTATATATAGCACATCAAAAATATATTCAGGATTATTAATTTCAGGAAAAAAACAGAATATATATGCACTTATTGAAATTTTAACATATTCTATTGTTATCTTAGTAATGTTCTTTTCTATTTTTCTAAATTATATAATACATGGAAAAGCATATTTAGATATGGTTAGCTATGCCATTTCTCAAACGCTTCCTTGGATCTTATGGTCAATTTTGCTTCGCTATTATTGTAAAAAATATTTTAAAGTCACTTATAAAAAAACTATTATTTGGCATTTTCTAATAGCATTAATAACCCTAATCCTTATGTTTATGATAAAAAATTATATCCTTCAAATAATTTTGAAAAATAGATTGATAATAAACTTATTATCTTTTACATTTACTATTTCTTTGTTTTTTGTGTTTTTATGGATTTTTAAACAAATTAATAAAAGTGATTTAAAATTTTTCTATCAACTTCTGAATATTAAAGATTATCTAAAATCAATGAAAGATGAGTTTTCAAAAAAACAGTAAGAATTTAGCTATGTAACTATGTAAAAATATCAACGTATTTATTTTTAAAAAATAAATTAAAAAATTTAACTCAAATTTAAGAAATCTTCAAGAATATGATAATTCTTAAATGTAAGTATATTATGAGTTGATTATAAGAAGGACGAGTGAAAAGGAAATTAAGTTAAATCGGATTTTATATTCTTAAGGTCCTCTCGCAATTCTTCTACAGCGTCTTCTAAGTTTAATTGTTGATATAAAGAAAGAGATTGCTCGAATAGATTAATGGATTCATTAATATTTTTCGAGGCATTATAACATGCTATTCCTTTTTGTCGTAAAAAATACGCTTTTTGAGCGAGATCTTTAGTATTCTCAAGAAGTCTTACAATTTCAGAGTAAATATCATAAGCTTTCTCGCTTTCTGAGAGATTAGAATGAGTCATAGCAATCCAATGTAAATATGTTACTATTTTTGTTATATCCTCAACTTCACGAGCCATTGTTAGACACATATTGAAATAATCCAATGCCACGTCGTAAGCTTCCTTGTTGTAACACGATAGCGCCACTTCACCTATAATGGACAATTTAATCTCAATATTTCCAACCTGATCAAATCGATCCATTGCCGCTTGAAAGTATTGGGTAGCAGTATCTTCATCGTCTATTGAATCGTAGTATTTAGCAAGTTCGATTGCTAATTGGGCTTGCATATCTACATGACCTATCTTGATAGCTAAAGCTATTCCATCAAGATAATTGTCAAGAGTTCCTTCAAAATCTTCCATATTCAAACAGAGTGTTCCTATTATGTAATATAATTCAACTAAACCTCTAGAATCTCCTAATAATTTAAGGATTTGAAATGATTCTTTGAGTTGGTGCATTGATTCTTTGTAATCCTTAATTTCCTCATAGATAATACCTATATTCTTGAGAATAGACGCTTTAGTATTTAAATTTCCCGTTTTATTCACCAGATCCAGAGCTTCTCGATATTTTAATAACGCTATCTCGGGGTTTCCTAAAAAAAGTTGAGTTTTACCCAAATTAATTAATAAATTAGTTAAGTCCTCAAGACTATTAATACTTTCACGCTTGTTGTAAGCCTGTTCGAATATCCTATTTGCTTCTTCGTAATTAGACAAGGAGAAAGCTATATTCCCCAAGGAACATAAAGAATTAACAACCCCTTCGGAATCATTGAGCCTTTCAAATTTAATTTTAGCGTCTAAAAACATTTTCATCGCTTCTTCTAATTTTGAATCGTTTATTAGCTCATAACCAAACCGAATCATAAATTCTGCTACCTGTTTTTCATTATTTTCTGCTCTTGCAAGTCCTAATCCCTTCTTGGATACACGTAAAGCGTTTTTCCAATCTCCTACGCTGTCATAGACATCAATTGCAAAGTGATGTTTTGTAAGTTGATCGATTTCGTTAAAGGAGGAGATTGATTCTATATAAGCTCTAAAACTACTAATATTTGCGTTGTCTTTGTCATCGGCATTATCCTCGTTTTCGACGACTAATTTGGGAGTTGATTCCAATAAGGATGGCCACAATACCTCTGACACATACCATGCAGTATTTGCCTTAACATTGATGACCTCAATGCCATGTAAGGAGCAAATGTCTCTAAGGAATTGTTCCTGCTTCGATATTTTATCATTTGGATCAGTATTGATTGTTGAGCTAATAGGCACGATCTCAATTTTATCCTTATCATTTCTATTACTATCGTGATCTATCCAAATAATTTTCTTGTAAGTCCTTACTTCTTTAACGAACGGAACAATGTCAAAATCATCGTTTCCAGAGTATCCTAAAACTACGAGAATCCTTTGATAAATTGATTCCTCCAAAGCGGCTTTCTTATAAGTTTCGATGGAAAATGTTTTACCTTCTTCTTTATTTTTTCCTAATGCAGACAAAGTGGTTACGAGAGAGCTAGAAGTGTCCTGTCCAGTGATTATATTTTTTTTCGACCCGTGTATTTTAAACAAATGCGCTTCTTTAACTTTATTGATATTTTTATCTTTTTGGAAGTTTAAGTATTGTTCTTGAGTTATAATGGGATTTATTCTAAGCTCTTCTCCTTTGGGGAGAAGTTCAATCAAGGCCATTTCAATCAAATAATCAAAATTAGTAGTTATCACGTTGTTATTGCTAAGGATATTATTTGCTAAGAAAAAATGAATGATATTTGGTTGTTTTTTCGTTTCAAGGTAATCCAAGAATTTAAGATCTCTATCGATTCTTTTCTCTACAATTTCTACGATTGCCTCGTACTTTAAGCGATTAAGGTTCATTATTGTCCCAAATTCTTCAGGAGGAGCACAAAAGGTCACTATTCCGCGTACAAATTCTAAAGCTGAGGGCAATCGACTAGGAGGTTCCATCGAACATCCTGCACCAACTAAAAACACGAATTCATCATTCTTATTTAATAAAGACATAACAATATTACCCAAGTTTGTTCAAATTGAATTGGAAAGTAATGATCCAAATAAAAGAAATCTATAACATATAATTCATTTGATGTATTATATATTTTTATAAAATCATTTTTTTTTATTTCTTTCTCTTCAAGCCATTCCAACATTAAACTGAGATTAATTCATCCTTATTATTGATTTTAATTTTGATGCAAGAATTTTAGCTTTTATTTGGTCTTAATTCCTATTTGAAGTCTTATTATCAAAAATAAATTGATATTTTGCATATATATCAAATTTTGGAATTTCACTTATCTCCATAGTTTTTTTCTGGTTCAGTTTTCGTAGAATGGTATGAACTCATATAAAATATCTTCCTCTAAATTTAAGAGTAAATCTTTATCAAACCTGTCTATTTGTATTTGTTTAGTTTCTTTTATGTTAAATTTTTCATTAGAAAGACTGGAAATATACCAATGTTTTAAAATACCAATTCTCTTAACATGATTAGATGCTAGAATTTCTTGAATAAAATCTATCCATCTTTTTATCTTATTTTCTTTTTCATTTTCAGTAAGTCTTTCGAATTTTGGATTTTTATCCTCAAGTTTTTTATGAATCCAATCATTAATTTGTTCTGGTATCCATTTTTTCTTTTTTAAATTCTTTACTTTT
>CAZBEU010000600.1:0-6396 GCA_964491005.1 uncultured archaeon
TGAGTAATTAATCTTTATTATATTAATTAACTAGATATTATTTATATTCAAAATTATAATAAATGATTTGATAATAAATAATAATCTTTTATTTTTAAATTTAAAAAAGAGGAAAAGTCGTGACTAAAGGAACTTTTTGTATTTTAATACCCCTAGATTCTGATTATAAAATTCTAGGTTATTATTTTAAAAATAGGGATGATGCAGATTTTAAGATAACAAGTGATTTATTTCTTCGATTAAATTTAGATCATGAGAGAAGTGACTATAATTTCTTAAAACTTAAAGATCATAAGATCTTTTCATACATCAAAAAATTTGAAGGAAAAAATAAAAATAAAGCTCTAGGATTCATACTTGGATTATTATTAGATGAAGAGGAAAAACCAGATAAGTTTAGATCCCCTCTAAAAGAAGCATCTGAAAGTCTTGAAGATTTAAATTTATTAAAAATTACAGAAGATGAATTCTCTCTTAAAATCAAGGAAGTATATCAAGAAACATTAGAACCAATGATTGATATTCTGAAACCCGATGCTTTAAGAGACGCTATTATAAATAGAACGAAAGAGCTATTATCTGGAGGAAAAAAAGAAAGAAAACTAGCTCAAGAATTATTAGAGAAGGTAGAAAATAGAGAATATGAAAAAATAACTCAATATTATAAAAACGCGAAAAATGAACTTAAATCAGATGACTTTGAAAAAGCAGGAAAAATCTTTGGTAGAGCGTGTGAAATAGCTTTGGAATTATTAGGAGAAGATTCTGAAATAACCAAATCATTAAAAGAGAAAGCATCATATTCTCAAAAAACACCCGAATTATCAAAGAAAAGGGATAAAATTGTTCAAGATGCAAGAATTGCATTGAAAAATGAGGATTTTCATCAAGCATATTTATTATATAAACAGGCAAGTGAAATGTCTAAAGAATTGGTCCAATTTGAAAAAGAGGAAGAATATAGATTAAAATCTAAAGCTTTAAATGATTTCTATCAAATTGACCTAAAATTCAAGAAAGAATAATGCCAAAAATATTATGAAAGAATATAAAGACAGAATAATCGCATTAATAACTGATTTTGGTATCAAAGGTACTCATTATATTGCTTCTATGAAAGCAATAATCTTTAAAATCAGTCCTATGGCAAAAATTATTGATATTTCTCACTCCGTAACTCCCTTTTCCATAATTGAAGCATCATATATTTTAAAAACATCATATTCATATTTTCCAAAGGGAAGTATCTTTATTATTGTAGTTGATCCTGGAGTTGGAAGTAAAAGAGATATTTTAATACTTGAAACAAAAGATAATTATTATTTTATTGGTCCTGATAATGGCATTTTTACTTTTATTTCTCATAATGTTATTAATTGTTTTATTGCTAAAAATGAGAATTATTTTAACAAACCAATATCTAATACTTTTCATGGAAGAGATATTATGGCGCCATTAGCTGCGTATCTATATAATAGAATAGAACCTAATGAATTTGGCCCTAAAATTAATATAAATAATATCTTACAATTAACTTTAGATTTTAAAATTATAAATAATCAAGAAATTGAAGGAATTATTCAATACATTGACACTTTTGGAAATGCTATTACAAATATCGAGATAGATAATGATTATATAGTAAATTCAAATATTTTTTTAGAAAATGGTCAAAAATTAAAATTATATATTAAGAACAATGAATATGCTTGTAATTATAGTTTATATTTTGATTCAATGCCAGAGAAATCACTTTTAATAATCAAGGGATCTACTGATTATCTTGAAATCTCTATTAATAAGGGTAATGCTTCTGATAAACTTAATATTTTCACAGGAGATAAGATAAAAATAAAATTTGATTAATAGATTAATATGGAAGATGAAATAATATCTTGTATTAAAAAAGAAAACATAAAATATCTACATTCTGGACAGATTTCAAAATATGTTTTTCCTTTACCTAGAAAAGAAGCTCACAAAAAAAAAATCCCTCATTTAATCGTTAGAATATTTATTTTATCTAAGACTTCAGAAGGAAATATAAAATTTTTAGTACAAAAAAGAGGTAATGATAGAAAGAGCTATCCAAATTGTTTTACAGATTCCGCAAGTGGTCATGTTTTATATAAGAAAAATCTGGATCTAAATGGTATAAAACAAGACGCAATAAGGGAATTAATTGAAGAATTCGGCATTCTTCAAAAGAATATTAATAATTTATATTATAGTGAATTAAAAATAGAAAATGATAATATAACTGATGAAGTTGCATATATTTTTATCGGAACAATAAAATCTAACACAATTCTTAAACCTAATCCGGAAGAATTAGATCTTATTAATAGTAGATTTTATTCTGAAGAAGAATTAAAAAAAATACTTGAAAATCAAAAATGTGTAGATCATTCTAAAGAAATATGGAAAAGGTTAATAGAAACAAATCTGGAAATTTATTTTGAAAAAAAATCAAAAAAAAAAAAGCAAAATCAAAAAATAGCTCTTTTTATTAGCCGATTTCAACCACTTCATCATGGTCATATATATATGATATATAAAATTCTTAAAAAATCAAAATTTCTAAAAATTGGAATTGGAAGCTCTCAATTATCCCATACTATAAATAATCCTTTTACAAAAGAAGAAAGAAAACAGTTTATTATCACAGCATTGGAAAAAAGATACATACCCCCCGAAAAATATGAAATATATTTTATACCAGATATTTTCAATGCAAATAAATGGGTTGATTATGTAGGTTCTATAGTCGGAAATTTTGATATTTTATATTCAAATAGTGATTGGATGAGAGAATTATTTAAAAAAAAAGGTTATGAAATTTCAAAAAAAACATTATTATTTAAAAAAAAATACAATGGTACTAATATCAGAAATTCTATTTATAAAGAAAAAAAACAATGGAGATTATTAATCCCTAATGAGGTTATTGAATTAATCAAAAAATTTAATGGATTTGAAAGAATTAAAGAAATATTAGAGAAAAATAGTGAATAATCATATCAACTAAAGCTTTATTGGAAATTGATGGATCATTTGGAGAAGGTGGAGGATCTATCATTCGATTAAGTGCTGGATATTCAATTTTGTTTAACCAACCTATAAAAATTTATAATATTAGAGCAAATCGCTCAAAACCAGGTTTACGGTTACAGCATTTATTGGGACTGAAGACGTTAGCTCAAATAACTAATAGTAATCTTAGTAATTGTGATATAGGAACAAATGAAATAATTTTATATCCTAATAATCGTAACATTAAAGAAAAATTAGAAGTAAATATAAAAACAGCTGCGAGTTTAGGATTATTATTACAACCTATTCAGATAGCGTGTCTTGGATTTCAAAATCCAATAACTTTGGAAGTAATTCTGAACGGTGGTGGTACTTTAGGTAAATGGGCTCCTGGTTTAGATTATTTAAAAAATGTGACTTATCAAATATTTAATAAAGCAAATTATGAAATCAATATTGATATTAAGAAATACGGATTTTATCCAAAAGGTGGTGCAAAAACAACCTGTTATATTACCATTCCTCAAAAAGAATTAAATCCAATCATATTAACTGAATTGGGTAATATTAATCTAATCAATGGTAATCTTGTTTGCTCTGAAAAACTCAAAAATGCAAGGGTGCTAGAACGAATAAGAAATTCTATTGAGAATGAAATAACAAGAGAACTGAATATTGATACTAAATTATCACTTAAATATGTTAATTCCCTTAGTATAGGTGTGGGGGTCTGTTTATGGGCTAATTCAGATAATAGAGCAATTTTATCTTCAGGTACAATATTAGGAGAAAAAAATATATCTTCTGAAGAATTAGGTAATAATGCAGCAAAAAAAATAATCCAATATATTAAAAATAAAGTTCCTGTAGATAATTTTCTTAGTGACCAACTTCTACCTGTAATGGGGTTTATTAAAAAACCATCGAGAATAAAAGTTTTAGAAATTACAAATCATACAAGAACAAATTTAGAATTAATAAAACTTTTTACACATAGAGAGTATACTATTGAAAATAAAAAAAACCATTCTATCATTGAATTATATTAATTTTTTTTAATAGGTTAATCTATCGTAAAGAAGTTTTTATAAGATGATTTTTATATGATTATTATAAAAACTTATTATGCTCAAATATTATGTCGGCAATAGCTTTACAACGATGTCCTCGATGTGGTAATGAAAATAGTGGAGATTCTTATGCTTGCAGCTTTTGTGGTAAGAGATTAAGAATTGAGAGAATTGAGAAAATCCCTTTCTTTAAACGTATTGAAGAAGATTGGTATAATCCTTATCCTTGGTATTTTAAAATTCTCTATTTAATTATTAATCCTTCAAGAGCATTTTGGGATATCAATCATCTTAGGAAAAAAAGCCCAGGTTTATTAATAGTACTGTTTAGTTCACTTTTATATGGACTCATAGGATTAATCCTATTTTCCCGGTTCAATTTCAATTCTGTTGATATCATTTTTACATCTGCTTATTCTTTAGGTTTTTTTATTGTTTTTTTCTTATTTGGTTTTATTTATCAAGTATTACTATTTTATTTTCTAATTTGGATCTATACTAAAGGTGCTAATTATTCTGTTGGATTTACACAAAAATTAGAAAAAAGATTTGGTATTGGAAAACAAAAAACAGAGACAATAGAACAAACTAAATTAAGTCCTTTTAGTATATATAAAGGAGGTACTTTACTTCAAAAACAAGAAGCATTTAAATCAAAAATGATGTTATGTGCATTCACACCATTAATGGTTTCAAATCTTATAAAATTAATTATTGTCGCTTCTATCTTCTTTCCTAAGGATCCAATATCATTAGGTAGTACTGATCTTGACGCTTTTTTTATTAAATTAATGAAAGAACCTTTATGGAGTATATTAGATGGTTTAGATGCGATTATCCTCGTTGCTTGGGTCCCAATATTAATAACAATTTCGATTAGAGAATTATCTAATTCCTCTACTTATAGGGTTCTTATTACGTCCTATCTCATAAGTATTGTTGTTTCAATCTTTATATTCTTTTTAAGACCATCTTTATTTGGTTAAAATTTATAAATTTTAAATCCTTAAAAAGATTATATCGTTATTCTTTGTGAAAAATGACCTCGCAAGACAAATCAATTCATAAATTAGAATCTGAATTATATGGAATCATAACTACATTTAATAAATTATATGAGAAATTTCAAAGGGGTATTGTAAGCAATGAATTTTTTCAAAAAACTTTTAGTAGTTTAATTTATAATTTTATCGATATTAAAATACTACTAAAATTAAATAAAATTGATTTAGTTGATATTATAAACGGTGATTATTTTATCAAAGAATATAGTGAAATGAATTCGATTATAAAAGAATTATCACAAACAGACTTAACAGAAAAATTAATCACTATTCATGATGAAAAAAGATTAAAATACTCAAATTTAATATCTCCATCATTAATAAATTTACCTGGAATAACTTCTGAAATTACATCTTATTTTATTACCTTAATGGATGCTATTAAATTAGATATTTCCGTTGGTGACTCCTTTATTTTAGGATTATTTAAGAATTTAAAGAGAGAACTTAGCAAATTTCCAAGTTTTAATTATCTTAATAAAAAAATAGATAAGTTATACATTCATTTATCTCAAAATATTGAAACTTTTCGAGAAAATGATTTATATCGTGAGAAATTAGCTATTCATCTGAATAATATCTTTGAAGAATTTCAAGATGTACTTGATTTACAATTAGAAAAAAAATAAAAAAATTAATTAAGTTTTCAATATTCTAAAAGATAACACGTAATAGATTAAAAGAATTTATATTATAAGGACGAGTTTTATGCCACGGCCCAGTTTAAGATCAAAAAAACAAAAAAGAAAACAATTAAAGACACCTGGTAATAAAAATACCACCCACTATTGGCGAAAAAAGCCTAAAAGAGCAACTTGTATACTCTGTAAACAACCTTTAGTCTCTATTCCAAGATTAAGACCTTCTAAAATGAAGAAGATTAATAGAGTAGAAAGAAGAGCTAATAGAATTGAAAGTGGTCGCTATTGTGCTAAATGCTTAAAATCCGTTATAGAAGAAAAAGTTAGAAATGTTTAAATTTTTAATATTTAACCTCCTATAACCAGAATTAAAATATTTATAAATTATAACTATCCCTTATTATTAGTTCAAAAATATATCTCTATGTTAGATCTAAAATCATAAATATCGAATTTATCATTAAAATAATAAATAATTTGTTGTGAACTATAATGATAATAACTATTTCGGGATTTCATGGAACAGGAAAAAGTACAATTGGAAAGTTATTAGCAGAAAGACTTAATTTTGAATATTATTCAACTGGA
>CAZBEU010000601.1:0-2228 GCA_964491005.1 uncultured archaeon
CAATTTAGTTTTACCTGATGAATTGAAAGAATATCAAAAATTTGAAGAATACCTAGGGTCATTTAGTGATGATATTCTTCACATTATTGCTGGATTTAATGAATATTTATTAGAACATTTTTTTAACTCATCAATCTCAAAGAAAAAGGAAAATCTCCTTTTAGACTTAAGGAAAATGGAGAAATTATCACATTTTATAGGTCCTACAGGAAAGTTATCTTATTTAATGCCAGAACAAATAAATTATGTTTTAAGTAAATTAGATGATTTTAAGTTGGATGATCTAAATGAGGATAAAATATGTTTAATTGCTGATGAGAATTTACAAAAGGAATTTGGAAATGAGAATGGTTCTTATACTCAAAATGAAGCTTTTGAAAACCAAATATATACAGCTCAATTTTATCTTGCTCAAATTGGATATTCCCCAAAAGAAATTGATGAAAAGATAGCACAAGTACGAAATGATCCTTTAAAATTGAATAAATTGTTTAATTTACCACCTAAAGAAATTATTAATTTACCGCCAGAACTTCAAAGAACCCATTCTATCGATGGAGATCATATTGATGATAGTGAAGAAGGATTAACTGAAAAAGGACAAGCAGTTATAAGTCAGCATATTCAGTCAATCCAACATGAAATAAGCGAAGAGAGAGCTCAAAAAGTATATGAAATCTTAGAAGAAATTAAACTTCATGTTAAAGAGAAAATGAATGAAAACTACGAAAAAGTTTTTAAACAATTACATCCAGATAGGCTCCAAAGAGCATTAAAATTTCTGAAAGAAACTAAAAGAAAAGATAAAAGAATGGAGATTTATTTAGAATGGTTTTTCTGTACACATCTATTAGAAAACATAGAATTTAAAGTAGAACATTGGCAAGTATCATCACAAGCTACACATGGAGCAGCAGGCGTTTATACGGCTGGTGTTTCTTTTTCACGTTATGATCGAATTGTAAAGGGTTTTCCTGATTCTAAATTTCAGAAGGTAGTAACAATAGCCAGAAGATTACTCCAAAGTCCCTCAAAAAAGAAGATTCAAAAACTTGGTCAAGATCTTATAGCTGAAACCGGATTTGATGAACATCTATATTTTACAGACTAATAATTTTTTCTTCAAAATTTCATGAGAGCCTTGAGAAATTTTGGTCCTAACGTTATTTTTGAAATTGGTGATAATTGTTTAAATAATTGCTCTCCAGCCCATTTATCTCTATTTAAGTCATATGTAGCAATATCCTCTAACCAATAAGCTTCACAGATTTCTTTTCTTAATCTTTTATTTTCATTGATTAATTTTGTATACGCATCCCATATTGTATTCATTATTTTATGATTTGAATTATAAAAAAGATATTCACAAGCTAATCCATTTTTATAGTAATTTTTCAAGAAAATTTCATTAATTTGGAAATCATATTTATTAAGATTTACTTTTGAGAAATTATGATCATTATTGAGTATTGGTTTTATTGTATTTATAGCCAAATCTGCTGATATAAGGCCTGAAAGAATTCCTTCATAGAAAAAGGAGGTTACTAATCCTGCTGCTTCTCCAAGAATCATTACCCTATCTTGACTAAATTCATTAATAGGATGTTTTGATACTTTGCAGGGTGTATATGAAGATTTGTTCCATTTTAAATTTTTGAGATAAGGCTTTATCGGATTATAATTCTGTAAAATTCTATCTAATTTTATTTTTAATTCTTCCTCAGATTCATTGCTATTTCCTAAAAAACCTATACTGATTCTTCCTTTCCCTATGTTGAAATATAATGGACCATTTGTACTTATTTGGGGATTTAGATGAAATATATATTCAAACTTAAAATTATCAGTAATAATTTCATCATTAACATAAATGTTAGTAAAAATACCAGAGAATGTATCAGGCAAATTAAAACCAATCGATCTCTGTAATTTAAAATCGTTAGAACCGGTAGAAAGAACTAATAATTTACAATAATATGTATTTTTTGATGTGAGAACTTCTATTTTATTTTCGCTTCGGTTAATTAACTTAACTTTTTCACCAAAATTTATAGTTCCTCCATTATCTTGAAAATCCTTAATCAATGTATCTACTAAAATCTCAGTATGGACTATCTTACCTAATGGTTTTCCAAACTCCTTGGAATCTATAATTCCATTAATTTCCTTTCCTAAATAATTAGTTTTTATGTGATCTTTAGGAAATATATTTTTATTTTTTAAAATAA
>CAZBEU010000602.1:0-1961 GCA_964491005.1 uncultured archaeon
TTTCATAAAAAGAAGCGATTCCTTCTTCATAAGATCTAAAGAATATTCATAAGATTTAAAATTTTTAAGATATTATTAAGATCAATGAAGATTAATGTAGGTATTGTAGCAGCAACAGGTTATGCAGGAGGAGAAGCTGTACGATTATTAAGTACTCACCCTAATGTTGAATTAAAATATATTACATCCAGAAGATTAGTGGGTAAATATTTTCATTCGATATATCCAAACTTCAGAAAAATATCAAATTTAAAATTTGAAGATTTTAATATTGAACAAGCAAAAAAAAAATGTGATACTATTTTTCTTGCAACACCTCATGGAGTTTCTCAATCAATTGTTCCTTCCCTATTGGAGGCAGGGATAAGAGTAGTAGATCTGAGTGCGGATTTTAGATTGAAAGATAGTGTTATTTATAAAAAATATTATAAAAAAGATCATAGTAATCCAGAACTATTAGAAAAGGCAGTTTATGGCTTACCAGAACTGCATAGAGAAGAAATAAAAAAAGCAAATTTAGTAGCTGTTGCAGGCTGCCATGCTTCAAGTGCAATATATGGATTATATCCACTTATAAAAGAAAATTTAATTCATATTGATAAAATAATTATAGATTCAAAAACAGGTTCTTCTGGTTCAGGTTCTAATATTAATGATTCTTCTCATCACCCTGTCAGAGCAAATAGCATTAGACCATATAAAATGACTGGACATCGTCATACAGCAGAGATAGAGCAAGAATTATCGTATTTTATTTATTCTAAAGAAAAAAAAGAAGAAATACTCAAAATTGGTTTTTCAGCTCATGGAGTGAATTTAGTTAGAGGTATTTTATCAACATCTCACGTATTTTATCGAGAAGATCTGGATATCACTGAAAAATTATTATTTAAAACATTTAGAGACGCATATCAAAACGAACCCTTTCTGAGATTTATAAATCAAAAAACAGGATTATTTCGATTACCAGATCCAAAAATTATAGTAGGCACGAATTATTGTGATATTGGATTTCAATTAGATGAACATATGAATCGAATTGTTATATTATGTGCTCTAGACAATCTGGTAAAAGGAACAGCAGGTAATGCAATTCAATGTATGAATATAATGCACAATTTTCCTGAAACAACAGGATTAGAATTTACAGGTTATTATCCATTATAATTTTTTTTCAAAATAGATTTATACTATTTTAGATTAATTTATTTAAACAAATTAATTACTTTAAAAAAGGTGTGATACATATTTCGGGGTATATTGGAAAGTGTATTCGATTGGAACGAATAATGAATCGAGAAAATGGTCGAACTATTATCATTCCAATGGATCATGGACTTACTGTAGGACCAATTAAGGGAATAGAAAGTAATTTAGGTGATATGGTGAATAAAATAGCTCTTGGTGGTGCTAATGCTATTCTTGGTCATATTGGAATTCCTTTATATGCACATAGAGGATATGGACCAGATATAGGTTTAATTCTACAACTTTCAGGTTCAGTAAAATTAAGTCCTTCTCCAAATTATAAAGTTTTAGTAAATACTGTTTTAGAGGCAGTTAAATTAGGTGCTGATGGCGTTTCACTACATATAAATATCGGAACCAAATCTGATCCTGAAATGCTCGAAGCACTTGGTAGAGTTTCTAGAGAATGTAGAGAATATGGAATGCCACTTTTGGCAATGATGTATCCTCGAGGTGAAAATATTGAAGACGAACATAATGTTGAAGTAGTAAAGATTGCAGCCAGAGTTGCAGCAGAATTAGGTGTAGATATTGTTAAAACTAATTGGACAGGTGATATAGATTCCTTTAAAGAAGTCGTTGATGGATGTATGGTTCCAGTAATTATTGCGGGGGGAGAAAAAGGAGGGATTCGAGAGATATTAGAAATTACTAAAAATTCTTTAGAGGGAGGAGGAGCCGGAGTTGCATATGGAAGGAATGTCTTTCAAGCA
>CAZBEU010000603.1:0-8056 GCA_964491005.1 uncultured archaeon
TTATGGTCAAATTTCTTTTACGTAAAAAAGAAAAGACGTATGATTTCCTATCGCATCAACCCTCTGTGAACGAGGAATCCTTCTTAGATCAATGGAAGGGTTTTCTACGATATACAGGCCAATCCGTAGGAGAAGCGATTGTGCACTCGTAGGAAGCTATAACCTTCAGGTTGTAGTAGTTCACTTATTCTCCTTTAAATTATAGATATAGAAATATGATTTATATTTTAAATATATAAATTTGACCCAAGATTTGAATCAAATTCCTGTAATTTTTTTATATCTTTAATATTTGAATGATCAACACAATATTCTATTAAAATAAGATTACAATAGACATGGACATTATAGAGTTTTCTTACTCTTTTATAAAATTCATTTTTAGATATTTGTTTTATAGAATCTAAAAAAATTTGATCAGAAATTTCATAACAGTCTTTTCTAGTATCAATTCTGAAGAAGAGATTCTTAATAAGGATAATTTTTTTTATATCCATAAAGAATTGATTCTTTCTATTGAGATCATTAAGGAAAAGTTTGCTATGATGTTTTGAAATCTGAGTTGATATCGATATTATTAAAAAATCTTTATTATTTGGTTGATATAAGACAATTGATTGATTTTTTTGGGAGGATAAGTCCTTAGAAAATGGATAATTAAATTGAAAACCAAATTTTATACCAGGTTCTTCAATTATTTTATCTAATAATCCCTCTTGTTCCAAATAAATCTTGATTAAATTTTGAATATCTTGTTTATTATTATCCATAAATATCTATAATCTTCTATATTTATGATTTAATTTTAATTTTCTAATTGTAAAAATAAAATAACTAGATATAATGATTGTTAATATTTTCCATGTGGTCTTGGTTGTGGTTTAACTCCTGCTTCTTCTAATTTTTGGATATTATGGTCTAATTCTTCTTTTGAAGTAGCATAAAGTACATTATAATTATGTATATCAACAAATATATTTCCAACAATTCCTAAACCCATTAATCTATTATCTTTTCCTACGAAAGTATTGTCTATGCTTAATTTAATTGCCTGATTTCCATCTTCTAGTTCTACTAACATGGGTTGACAAGGAGTAAATCCAGATCCTCGATTTTGCAATAGATATTTCATTAAAGCATAATCCAATTCATCTGAAATTTCCCCTTTTTCTTGTATTACTTTTAGCACTTTTGGAATTGACATTTCTATTTTTTTTACCTAAAAAATAAATTAATTTTTTCTTATATCTTTTTTATTACTCTAAAGTTTTAAATCTTTGTAGAAATATTCAAAGAATGATAAAAAAAAATTTTTAGATGCTATCATCCGAATCTATAAGTTTTTCAGCAACAACCTCATCAACTGAATGAAGAGCACAATTTAATTCTTCTAAAGTCTTAGAAATAACATCAAGATCAAGATCTAATCCTTCTATTTCAATATGTAAAGATGCAGTCTTTTGATCTAATTCATCTACACTTACTCTTACAAAACTAGTTCCTTTTATTTCTAATAAAGATCGCGCTACCATATCACTACTTGGATGATGTGGTTTTAAAACATCAAGGTTGTATTTTATTTTTAACATTTATTTTTTTTTTTTCTTTTATTATTAATTTAAAAAAATAAGATATATCAATATTACCATAAATAGAGAAAATTTTTAAAAACTTATAGAAATGTTTTTATTACTTTTATTAAATCATCTGGTATGTTTTTTTGTTCTATTATAAAATTTGCATATTGCATTATTTCTGTTTTATAGATTGAGGGAGTATCACCATTTATAACAATTGAATTTGCTCCTATTTTTTTAGCACATTCGATATCATTGGAAGTGTCTCCAATAATAAGTATTTCTTTAGATGTAAGATTAAGTTTTTTACATATAAATAACAAATGGTCCTCATGAGGTTTAGGGTTTTCTATATTATCTCTTCCTACAACTAAATCGAAATAATCGCTTAGATTTGTTTTTTCTAAACAAATTATTGCATTTTCAAAGGTTTTATAGGTGAATATTGCTTGTTGTATTTTTTTATTTTTTACAAACTCAAGCACTTTATCAATATCTTTAACTTTTAAACTATTAACTGCTGCCTCATATTCAATTCTTTTTATTTCGTTGTCGATTTTTTCGATAATCTCGTTTAAATTATTAATTTTTATATTCTTGTTTTCTAAGTAATCTTTTACTTTATTAGTGTTCTCGCGAACACTCTCTTTCATTGATAATAATCTTTTTGGTATTCCATTATTTTCAAATATATCTATTGCTATCTTACGAGCCCGAATATAATCGATATTAAAATGAATAAGAGTACCATCAAGATCCCAAATTATTGCTCTTAAAGTATTATTACTCATCTAAAAAACCAAATCACTATATATTGGTCCATTAGGAGTTAAAAGTGATTTTTTTAATTTAATTTTTTTGAGTTGAAATCTTCCAAATACCTTCTTGTTATAATTTTTTATCTCGTTTTTAAAAAGGTTAAATGTATTATAATTAATTTTCTTTTTATTCAATCTGGCAATTGTAATATGTGGATTAAAATCTTTTCTTTGATCCTTTTCTATATTTAATTTTTGAAATAACTCCTCTTCAATGATATTTTTAATTTCTTGGATTAGTTTTATATCACCATCTAAATTCATCCATATTATAGAATAATTTCTAAAATTTCCTACATTTCTTAGTTTAAAAAAATAAGCTTGATCTGAAAAATATTTTTTGTTAATCTCTTTTTCTAAAATATTGTAGATTTTTGGTGCTATTGATTCTTCAACATCTCCTAAAAATTTTATTGTGAGATGTATATTTTCTGGTTTCACTATTTTGAGGTTGGATTGATGTTTTAGGATTTTTTGTGAAAAATCGGAAATTTCTTTTACTGTTTCCTTATCTTCAAGATCAAAAGCAATGAAGGATCTAATCATTCTTAATGAAAATACATTTTCTTATCTTAAAAATTCTTTGATGAGAGTTGAAAAAAAAAGATTTACAAGAATTAAATCAAAAGATAACTGTTATACTCAAAATTAAAAAGAAAAAATAAAAATATATCTAAAATTCATAACCACATTTTTTACACACATTTTTTTTAGCATACATCGGAATATGCCCAACATAACTCAATACTTTACTTTTATCTTCAACAGTTTTTATATATTGACCAACGGCACCGCACATAGGACAAGATACTCGTTCTTCACTTACAAAACCTCCAGAACCCATCTCAGGAGGTTTATATTCACTAAGTTCTGCTTCAACTTCTTCAAGTTTAGTTCTTTTTTCTTCAAGATTTTTAGATTTTTCTTCAAGTTGACCAGATAAATCCGATAGATTTGTTTCTTTTTCATTGAGTTGATTTTTCAGATTTTCTATTTCTGAATTTAAATTAGCATTTTCGGATTTTAAATTTGTATTTTCAGAAGATAATTCATCAATTTTTGAGTTTAACTTTACTAATTCTTGATCTTTTGCTGAGATTTGATCAGTAAGTTTAGATATTTCGCCATCTTTGGTAGAAAGAGCGGTTTTAGTTTCTTCTAATTCAGTGTTTAAGCTTGTTAAATTCACTTCTGTTGATTTTGATAAATCTGCAAACTTATTTAATTTATCACCTAAATCTTTTACTTGAGTGTCATTATTTTGTAAACGTTCTGTTAATTCTTTAACTTGAGAATTAAGATCTCCAATCTCTTTATTTTTTTTATCTAATTCTGCACTCATTGATTCACTGGATTTTTCTGATTCTGCTAATTTATTTTTAGTAGATTCAAGGTTCGTTTTTGTGTCAGATAAATTCTTTTTATTTTCAGCTAATTGAGTCTCAATATCATTTATTTTTTCTCTTAAATCTAAAAGTGCTTTTGAATCAACTTTTATACTTTTATCAGGATTTTGTTCTGCTTTTTCCCAATCAATACTCATATTAAATTCACATTAAGATTTATTTTCTATACTTATACTCTTATATATTTTTCTTGCCTTATTTCTTTTATTTTTTAGGATTATTTAAATTCATGTAATTAAAAAGTTTTAAAAATATTCAAACAATAATAAGAAAATAATTTAATATATATTTATTGATTATTAGATCAAATCTTTTAATTTTATATGGAAAGAAGATAAGATCTATAGAGATTTAGAATATTATATAATTTTAAAGAGATAAAACTCATAAAAATCTATATTGTTCTATAAAATTTATACTAATATTTGTTGATAAGAAATATGAATGAGAATAATCTAATTCCAAATTTAGACTATGTTTCTTCTTCTGGAGTCTATAGAACACCATTTACTTTAATAATATTTTTTGAATTTTGTACTTCAAGTCTGATAATTATTTTTTTAAACTTATGGTATATTAATTCCTTATATTATTCAATTACAGGTGATACATTTATTGATTTATGGTTTAGTAGTGAATGGTGGTATTGGTTATTACTTCCGTTAAATATTTTTGGAAATATTTTTTTATTCTTTGTTCTTACATTAGGAATTTCAAAAATTATATATTCAATATTAATTTTGTTTGGACCTCCAAAGGAAGGTTTTTTTAAAAAAGGTAGTAAAGAATGGAAATATTTACACAGGAGATTTTGGACAATATTTTTACCAATTTGGTTAGCAAGAGCACTTCCTTTACCATGGTCTGATATTTTTGTTTATCGTGTTTTTGGTGTAAAAGTAGGAAAAAGTGTAGTAATATATGAAGGATATATTGATCCTGAATTTATTGAAATTGGAAATGATACAATGACATCTCTTCATGTCTGTATATTCTCTCACTTAATTTACCATGATTTTATAGTTATTAAAAGAGTGAAAATTGGTAGTAAATGTATTATTAGTGCTCATTCTATGATTTTACCAGGTACAGTCTTAAAAGATGAGGCAATTTTAGGAGCAAATAGTTATACAAAAATAAACCAAATATTAGAAAGTAAATTAATCCATACAGGATTACCCGTATCGAGATCCTTTATTCAAAAATCATTAGAGGAGTCAAAAGATAAAGTAAATAATCTTTAAAATAATATTTATAGATAAAATATAATCAAGAAATTAGGATAAAATGTTCCAACCAGCCAGTCTAAAACTAGATTCTCCAGTTCCTATTGATGAAAGATTTCGCAATAAATATTTGATTCTTTATTTTATAATAATCCTCCTTAGTTTTATTCCTGTTTCTCTTTTTGAATATTGCTATATACAATATTTTTGGAAAAAAGATAATATCTGGTTATTTTTTCTATTTTTTCCTCTAAATATTTTTATTAACATATATATTCTCCAATTAGGAGCTTTAGTTTTTTCGAGTTTATTTTTATTAGTGATAAAATTAGTACATTCTCCTAAGGAAGGAATATTTAAAAGGGATATTTATGATAAAGACTATAAATATTGGAACATAAGGAATCTAATTAAAAAATGGCCTTTATTTATAATGTCAAGTCATCCATTTCCTTGGTTAAAAAATAGATTTATGTTGAGATTTTTTGGAGCAAAAATTGGAAAACATACAATTTGTGATAATTGTTGGATATCATCTGAATTCATCAATATAGGAGATAATGTTATCATAGGGATGGGAAGTACCATTTTAAGTTTTGGTATAGAACAAGATAGATTTATAATCAAAAAAATCATTATTAAGAGTAATGCACTTGTAGGCGCAAAATGTGTAATATTACCCGGAACTATAATTGAAGAAAGAGCAAAACTTGGAGCTTTCTCATACACAGAATATAATTCATTATTAAAAGAGGATTTAATATACATGGGAAATCCTGCTAAATTAAAAGAATAAGGTGAAAAAAAGTTTCTGAAAGTATTATAAAAACAAAACAAAAATTTAGTTCAAAAAAAAGATTAGTGTTAATTTCGGATACCCATATATGCCGACATGGTTCATCGTTTAATTTGCATGCATTTAATAAAGGTATGGAAATGATAAATAAAATTCAGAATGTATCTCTATACCTTCATTTAGGAGATATAACTCAAAATGGTACACTATTAGATTATGAACATGCATTAATTCAAATGAAGAAATTTGACCCAATATCTAAAGCACCTATTAAGTATATTATTGGAAATCATGATGCTGAAAATGTAGGTTATCTTTTATTTGAGGAAATTCTTGGAGATCGTCATTTCACATATGAGGATGATAGTTTATATATGTTGGCTGTAGATAGTACAAAACCAGATCTAGCAAGTGGAATTATCCATCATAATACTATTAATTCTCTAAAATTAAAATTAAAAGAAGTAGATAAACAAGAAAAATTTAAAATTGTCTGTTTCCATCATCAAACAATACCAATTCCAAAAACGGGTAAGGAAAGATCAGCTATTGACGACTCTGGAAATATGATTCAAATGTTGCTTGAATCAGAATCCGATTTAGTTTTGAATGGCCATAGACATATTTCAAATCTTTATAATATAAGCTCACCACAAAAAGATCTCTTTCTTTTCAATGCAGGAACATTCTCATGTAATAAAACTAGGTATAGGGAACTTTTTACTTATAGTGTAATTGATATTGATGGTAATAAGATTACATTTAGAATATTTCCTATTAAAGAATCTTATCATATGAGAGAGATTAATAGAGAAATTAATCATTTTTATCCAAGGGAAATTAAAAAAAATGAAGAAATTTATTGTAAAATTCTACAGTTATCAAATAGTTTGATATCTAAGAAACACGCTGATAAAGAAACAAATTTTGATAAAATTATAAACATTATTAATGATATTCCAGATGTTGATCTAGTTGTACATAATGGAAATTTATCAAAAAATAGTTATGAAATTGAATTTAAGATTGCAAAAGAAAAACTATCCAAATTAAAACATCCATATCTTGTAGTACCCGGTTATACGGATTCACATCCTCCTGCTTGGGAATATTGGCAAAAGTATATAGGTCCCCTAGATCCCTCATTTAAAAGTAAGAAGTTATTTTTCCAAGGGATTAATTCAAGTACAACAGACTCAAATATAGGATATATAGGAAGAAAAAAGTTAAGATTACTTATTGAAAATGTTTTAAGAACAAGTCATAATAAGATATGCGGTGTTGCTTGTTTCCATAGTTTAATCCCTACACCTTTAAGTGTATGGAGAACTGAATTAACAGATGCTGGAGATGTATTATCTCAATTAGCTAATTCAGATATAGATTTAATATTAAATAGTACTCCAAGTATCTCATTTGGTTTAAAGGTCGAAAATTCACTGGTATCAAATGGTGGAAGTCTTCAACAAAATCATTTTGATAAGAGTTTTATTGAAATAGATATTTATAGAGATGGTCTTACAACAATAACTGAGAACAAACTAAAAACAAAAGAAAAGAAGATTATAGGTAAATATAATCTTAACATATTAGATGGAATAAAATATTAAAGATAATTATAATAAAATGATCAAACCTAATCATAGAGAACTTTATAATATTATCTTGTTGCGTTATTCGGGAGAAATTTGGTTAAAATCTCCTAAAATAAGGTATAGAATGATAAAAACACTAATTAAAAATATAAAAATTATTCTCAATAAAGAAGGTTTATCTTTTAGTAAATATCAGTTAAGTAAAGATTCAACAAGAATTCTTTTCTTTTTTAATAATAAAGATATCCTAAAAGCAATTGAGATTTTCAAGAGAAATTTTGGCATATATTCCATTAGTCCGACTTTAAGAACCTCAAGTAATTTAAAAAATATATCAGAAAAAACAATTTTCCTTTCAGAGAAGATTCTCGAATATGGAGATTCTTTTGCCTTAAGAGTAAAAAGGGCAGGAAAACATGATTTTAAATCTCATGATATAGGCAGGGAAGTAGGAAAAAATATTATTGAATATTTCAAAGATTTAAATTTAACAGTGGATCTTACAAATCCAAAAAAGAAAATATTCATAGAGGTAAGAGATGAATTTTGTTATATATTTACAGAAATTATTGAATCTGAATGGGAAGGATTACCAATAGAATATAATAAAAAAATAATTACTATGGATATTGGGAGGG
>CAZBEU010000604.1:0-1533 GCA_964491005.1 uncultured archaeon
GCTTTTTTAACCAAATTTGATATTTCCATTAGTTCTCTTATTTGGATATAATCTGTTGAATCAAAAATACAACCAGGTCTACATCCATCTCCTAATGAAAGTGTAAAATCATATTCTTTTGCCATCTCTATCAAATAATCAAAGTTTTCAAAAAATGGGTTCTCTTTATCGTTATGAAGCATCCAAGCTGCTAAGAATGTCCCTCCTCTGGATACAATACCCATAATCCTTGGATGTTCTACTAAGAAATTCGCTATTTCCTTGGTTAAACCTGCATGAATTGTAAAAAAATCTACACCTTCTTTTGCTTGTTCTTCTACTACCTTAAAAAGATCATCTTCATCCATATGAATTATAGCTCCTTTTTTTTCCAGAGCTCTCAATCCTGATTGATATATTGGAACTGTTCCTATAGGCACATTGATTTTTTTCAAAATTTTATTTCTTATTTCTCTTACATCTGCCTCAGTAATTCCGGTACTGAGATCCATTATTGTATCTGCTCCAAATTTTACAGCCGTTTCTGCTTTCTCTATTTCATCTTCAACATTAAACACTTTTTTACTTGAACCAATATTAGCATTTATCTTTATAAGCAATCCTTTACCGATTCCAATAGGTGATTCTAAATTTCTTTTATTAGATTTTGGTATTATTATTCTTCCTTTGGCTATACCTTTTCTGATAAATTCACTTTCAATAGATTCTTTTTCAGCGACTTTTTCCATTTCTTTTGTTATTTTTCCAGCTCTCGCTAGTTTCATTAAAGTAGACAATAAATCTAATCCTCGAATAATAATTTGTTTTCTTTGTTACATAATATATTTGAAATTATATTTTTTTCGCTTCCTTTAAGAAGATGGACCTAATATAAATAAATAAAATAAAAACTAAATATTGTTAATCTTAAATGAGAATGGCTATAAATTATAAATTAATTCTAATTTATGTAATAGTTCTATCATAGAGTCTGTTAATTTGTAGTCAGAAAGTTTTTCAATATGCACAAATTTAGCTTCTAATGCATCATCATTTGCTTTGGGTCTTGGATTTATAGTATCTTCAATTAGATCGACATAATAATTTATTAAAATATAATGATATTTTATTTTGTTTTTTTCATCATATATAATTTTATCAAGTATACCTGCTAACCTACTCACTTTAACTTTTAAGCCTGTTTCCTCAAAAAATTCCCTTTCTGCACCAATTTTATTTTTTTCTCCTAATTTCAAATGACCTCCTGGTATACTCCAAAAACCTGCATCTGGTTCATATTTTCTTTTAATTAATAAAATATGATTATCTTTTATTAATAAACCTCCTACACCAATATGTGGAAAATGGGGATATTTTCTATGATTTTTATAATTCTCTTTTTGTTTTTCCATTATAAATATTGATAATAGTTTATATTCTAAATTATTATCTGAAAATCAAAAAATTTTTTCATCATAGAATTTCATCTTTTTTTTAGATTTTTTTTTCTTTGCTATTTTTAAAAATGAAAAATATTTAACATAAAAGTTTTAT
>CAZBEU010000605.1:0-2743 GCA_964491005.1 uncultured archaeon
ATTACATTCTCGCTATTAATTGTAACATCCACTCAATGTATGTTAGATAGTATGTTCTCAAATATCGATACTACATTTAATAATCCAAATGTTTCAGGAAATCCTCCTGTTGAGAATTGGGATCTGAATGTTCAATTTCAAGATAGTGTTAATAAATCATATTTTGACTCATTAGTTGATAAAATAGAGAATATTATAGGTATTCAAAATTCATTGATATATACAAAAGGGATAGGAATAGCTGAAGGAAAAGAAAATAGGTCATTACTTATAATAGGGATAGATCTGAATAATAGCAATATTCATAATTTTAAATGGAAAACTAAAATAAGAGAAGATATATACCCATTAGCAGATAATGAAATTATAATTTCTTCTGTTGAAGCTACTAAATTAGGGAAAAATATAGGTGATACATTGATGATAAGAAATAGTACAAATCAAATTACATCATTAGAAATTGTAGGAATTCATAGAGATTTAACACTTATCACTTATGTTTCAGAAACATTAGGTAAAATATTATTTCATTCCTCCATAAATCTAGTTGATGGAATATACTTGTCATTAGATTCAGGAGCAGATAAAGAAAATATAAAAGAACAAATTTATAATTTAGGGAATATAGAAGTTATTTTTGATTCTGAAGAAATGGGGAAAGCAAGTACAGATTATATTGAAAATTTTTTCTCAGTTTTCTATGTGCTTATCTATTATACTTTAGCTGTTGTCTTAATAATTCTAATATATAATTCTATAATGAATATTTATGATAAAAATTATGAATTTGGAATTTTACGATCCCTTGGGTATTCAAAACGAAATATAGGAAAAATGATTTTTATTGAAAATTTAATACAAACTGCAATCCCAATTATATTGACATTGATTTTTACATATCCATTATCATTTGAACTGATGTCTATTTATGAATCAAATTTTCCTTTAGATGTAAGTTTTGGGCCATTAACCATTATATTTGCAATTATTCCCGCCTTACTAATGAGTATATTGGGTTCTCTTGTAGCCTTAAGAGTAGTATATAAGAAAAATCTTTATGAACAAGTACAAACAAGCTACGTAGGATAATTAATTTCAATATATATGAATCAACCTGAAAATTCTGTTCTTTAGAGTGTAATAGATTCATATTCTCTTTTTTTTTTTAATATAAAATTAGATTTTGTAGAATCTAATTATTATCTATATTGTTTTTGTATTCCTCAAATAGAAAAGTTAATAATTAGAATAAATTTTGGAATTTTATTATCAATTTTCAATAAAATAATCAGAATTTTAAATAATTTTATTTAAAACTATTCTGTAGAACTATTAATAAAAAATAAGATAAAAATTTATGATTATAATGTTCTAAATATCTTAACATTTAAGATGAGCAGGTATTTTCTTCATAATATTTTTTATATTGTCTGTAATAAATAAATTACCTATTAATGTTTTTAATTCATCAAAATTATCATTTAATTTAATTTTGTCACTTAAAACGGATAATCTAGCAAGAGATTCTTTTATATCAATTGGAAGCGGTGAAGCATCTGAAGTACCAAATGCATTAACAAGAGAACTCATAATTTTATCATAATCCATTTTAGAAATTTTATTTTCGAGCATATTTATTACAGTATGATGTAATATCTTTTGAAATTCTAATTCAGAATGTATATAGTGCATTTTTGTACTAATTTGTTGATACATATTTATTAATTTTGGATGCAGAATTTTATCACTCACTTGAAGAATATAATCGGAATTATTCTCCATTCTGTTAATATTTGACTTTATTTTTTTATACAAGTTAAACCAGTCATCTGAATTTAAATTATCTTTCTTATAAATGTCTATTAATTTGATGATATCATCATAAATCAATGATATTTCTTTATCAAGTAAAATTTTCTCCGTAATAAAAGCTCCACTAAGCCCTAATGTCATCATTTGGATTTTTCCAATTTGTAATTTAGACATCATTTTGTATTTTAAAATTGGAGGAATGCTTTTAAATCCTAAATTTTCTCCGCAATTAATACATGGACCAATATTAGCTAGTAATTCAAAATTATCTTTTCCACATGTGTGAATTTCTGGAATTTTTTCATTAAATAATCTTTTAAATCCACATTCATAGCATTCCCAACAATCACAATTAACACATAAAAAAAATTTTGTTTCTATTTTAGATTTTCCACATACAGCACACTTTTCATATGTAATCACTTGTTTTGAATCAAATTCATCAAGTGCTTCTATTTTAGATTCATCAAAAACACCAATCCGATAATTTTTATTATTACCTTGAGGATTAAGTGTTGCAAGAGATCATTATAACCTTTATTTTTTAATTTTTGAACTATTTTATTTGCTTGCTCTTGAGTATTTGCTGTTTTTAATATTTTAATCCATGGCTCTATTGGTAACATAAATATCATATTTAATTTTATGTTATAAATTTTAAGGTATATTTTTTTGACCAAAAAAAATTATATCAGGATAAAAATAGGTAATAAACTCTGGAATTTTATTATTAAAATTCAAAAAAATTTTGAATAAATAATTTAAAGGTTATATGAAAATGATATCAACTAAGATTGTAAAATTCTCGTTATTGCTATAAAAATTATACCTTAAAACTTATATAAAGATATTTAACTATTCTAAATAGCAAAAATGAAAAAATCAAAATCAATTCTATTTCTTCTTTTTTTATTTATTGTTATTTTTTTAT
>CAZBEU010000606.1:0-8882 GCA_964491005.1 uncultured archaeon
TTTTTTCAAAATTATAAAAAGGATAGGAATTGAATATCCAAAGAATATAAAGTTTTATTGTAAAAATAAAGAATCCCTAATCTAAAAATTAAATCTATTCAATAAAATATTAAAATTATGTATTATTCACTTTATTAATTGTTAAATAGATTATTTTTTTAATAAAGTCTAGGTTTATAATTTGGCTAGAAAGAAAAAGAGATCAGAAGAAACTCAAGATACAAAGGAAATTTCAAAGGAAAAAGGTACTTTAGTAGATTTTGAGGAAGATTTTGAGGAAGATCTTGATATTGAAGAAGAACTTGAATTGTTAAACACCGATGATTTAGATGTACTTGAAGAAGAGAAAAATCTAATCGTAGATAAAGACGAGGAAAAAAAAAATTTATTTTTAAGCTGTGGTATTCATATTGGAACAAAATTACTAACAGGAGATGCTCGAAGATTTATTTATCGTCAAACAAATTATGGTTTATACGTAATAGATCTAACAGAGACAGAAAAACGGCTGAAAATAGCAGCTAATTTACTTAGTAAATTTGTAGAAGAAGGTAGTGATAAAGTTATTGTTTCTTCGGTAAGGCGATATGGAAAAGAACCAGTCAAGAAATTTTGTGAAGCATTGGGCTGTAAAGCAATAGTAAATCGTTTTATTCCAGGATCTTTAACAAATCCGAATATTGATACTTACATTAAAGATGCAAGTGCTGTAGTAATTGTTGATCCTCATGCAGATAAAGTAATACTTAATGAGGCCCAACTAGCTCGTGTCCCTATAATATCCTTATTTGATACAGATGACTCTTTAAAAGGGATAGATTTAGCAATTCCTGCAAATAATAGGGGTAAAAAAGCTTTAGGATTAGCATTTTGGCTTCTTGCAAAAGAGATCTCGATTCAATTAGGTAAGATTTCAAGCGAAGATGATTTTCCTTATACACTTGAAGATTTTACTTCAAAGATTGTTCCATACTATAATAAACAACAAGCAAAAAAATGAAAAATTATTTTTAAATTTAAATTAATTTGTTATATATTTTTTTCAGAATCTGATATGTTTGATTATCATTAGATAGATCAAGTAAATTTTTTCCAGAAATATTAATCTCACTAATCTTATTATCATTTGGTACGATTCCTAATAATGCAAGATTTTTTATATTCATTTTATTTATTTCATTGGATAAAAAGTCTTTTAAATGTTCGGGAAATCGATTAGCTATGACAAAGATGTTTTTAAAATTCAAATTAACTTCATTTGTTATTTCTAAAATTCTTTTTATAGTATGAATACTCATTTTAGATGGATCTGTGACTATTACGAGCTCTTCTACATCACGACTCATTTTCCGAGAAAAATGTTCTAATCCTGCTGGAGAATCGATTATTGTTATATCATAGTTTTTTGAGAGCGTATCTATTACATTTTTAACAACATTATTCACAGAACAATAACATCCTTCTCCTTCTGACCTTCCCATCTCTAGTAAATCAAAATTTTCCATTTCTAAAAGGGTATCAAATATTTCAGATTCAATAATACTATTTTTAGGCATATTTGGAGGAAATTCTCTCCTTAATATTTTTTTTTTGAGATCTGACATTTTTCCTCCAACTGTTTGATTGAAATTTACTTCTTTTCCAATTAGATCTCCAATATTTGCATCAGGATCAGCATCAATTACTAAAATATTCTTAAATTTTTTTAAATCAATTAAATATTTCAAAAAGAGAACTAATAAAGTAGATTTACCAACCCCGCCCTTACCACTAAAAGATATAATTCTTGAATTCATAGCATAAGAAAATTATAATATATATAATAGGAATAAATAATAAAACTAAAAACCTTTTTTTTTTAAAATATTAATTGAATTTAGAAATTACTATGGATATTATTGATCTCAGAATTGCTAAAATATTATTAAAAAATTGCAGAATTCCTTATAGAGAAATTGCTAATGATCTAAATTTATCTCTTAATGCGATATATAAGAGAATAAAAAAGATGATTAATAAGAAAATTATAAGAAGATTTATTGTAAGACCAAATTTGATTGCTTTAAATGGAATTGAAATATTAATATATGGAAAATCGGTAGGTAAAGATCCAATTAAAATAAGTAAGGAATTGGGTAAATCGAAGAATATCTATTTTGTTGGAATTGCTGGTGGTAATATATTATACATTGATGGATATTTACATGATATCTCAGAATTAAATGATTATATTATTAATGTTTCAAAAATAGGTAAATTAGAAAATACTTTATCATTAATAAAAAAATATCCAAAAAGAATTAAATCTAATAGATTAGGAGATCTTGATTTTAGTATTTTAAATGCTTTAAAAGATGATGGTAGAAAACCTATAAAGGATATAAGCAAAGAAATTAAAAAATCTCCAAAAACAATTCGAAATTGTATAAAAAATATGATTAATAATGACTTAGTTGAATTTTCAATTAATTTTGCACCCCAAACTCACACATCACAATTTCATATATATCTAAAAAGAGATTTGGATTATTATAAAGAATTGAAACGAATTGAAAAGAAATATGAAAAGAATATTTTATATTTACAACAATATAATAATATTCCAAATCTTATTATGATGACTGCTTTAACGAATAGTAATGATGAGGCTAGTAATCTATATTTAAATTTACAGAAAGAGGATTTCGAAGAAATACTTCACGATGTTTTTTACAATGGTTTTTTTTTTAATACTTGGAGAGAATCATTGGAATATTAGAGATTAAGATGAACAACTTGTTTCATTAGTTTTAAACATTAAAGTTGAATTTATAACATATATTTTAAATTTAAGTTCCATAATTTCAACTTTAAGTTGTATATAAATTTATATAGAGATCATTAAAATATATTAGTAGATATAAATCTCTAATAATGAGGGATCTTATAATTAAAATAAATTTATAATATTCTAAATGCAAAAAATCTAGGTATTATTTATGATAAGTAATTTAATTGCAATCTTTATGATTCTAGTTGGATTATTGATGATAGGATTTTGGATTTTTCTCCTAATTAACCGAGAGGAAGATCCGGAATTAATGAAGGAGATTAAAGATACTCCATATATGATAAAACTACATATTATTGCTGAATTTATAACGGCTCTATTTTCAATACTATCAGGACTTTTATTCCTTGTTGGAATTGATCAATTATGGATATTTATTCCCATTAGTCTTGGTATGATATTTTTTGCTTCGCTTCAAGCATTGGTAAGTTATGCCACAGATGGAGATATAATGTATATAATCATGCTAGGAATAATAACATTTTTGGCATTATTAGCTATAATATTTGAAATTTCTTTAGGTTTTTATGGTAATATTCCTGGAAGTGAACAACCTTCAGAAATCTTAGGGATTTGGATATTCGTAGCAATTTGTCTTGGTATGTCTATATATATTGTTATACAGACTATTGGTGTTGAACTTCATTTTGGAAAAAGGAAAAAGTTTGATAGATATATATCTTTAATAGTCGTTTTATTGTTTCTCCTGACATTAATCGTAATACTAAGTATATTTATATCATAATTTGTTTAGCTCTTAATTATTTATTGTTAATTTATAGTTTTTTTTTAGTGTATTTTTTCTATTTAAGCTGATAATTAACACCAACTACTAATCCTGCTATTTTGAATAAATTATCTCCTTTAATTAGTTCCTGTATTTTCTCTTTTGTATATTGATGGAAAAAAATTGGATTTAAGCAATCATCATCTTCAGATAAAGGTCGAGTCAGATTTTTTTTTAATTTATGGTCTTTCCTAATTAACTGAAACAATTCTGTGTTATTAAAAAGTCTATAATAGAAACTAATACCTACAGATTTGGGACGATTATCTTTAAAAAATTGTATTGCTCTTTTTGTTGATTCTACAGATTCATAAGGATATCCTGTAAGTAAATCAATCGCTAGTTGAATATTATATTTTTTGCTGTAGTTTATAATATTTTCAAGATCATCATTAGAATAATTGTTTTTTTTTTGAATTTTATCATAACTGTCAACAGAGAGAGTAATTAGATACGCATTAGATTCACTTAATAATTGAAATAGTTCCTCATCATAAGGATTAGGTTTCATATATAATGTCCATTTTAGATCAGAATTTATTTTAGCTAATTCTCTGCAAAATCTCTTACAGAATTCTAAATCTTGATTAAATTCACTATCACTTAAATGATAATGATTATATCCATAACTGCTTAAACAATTTATTTCTTTAATTATACTTTGAATTTTTCTGAAATCTACTTTTTTATTAGCTTCTATACAATAGGGACATTGATTTGAACACCCCACATGAGTTGTAAATCCAATTAATCCATCATTCTTAAGATATTTTCCATAATCTAGATTTATTGACCTAATTGGAACCAAATCACTATCTATTCCATATTTCCATCCATTAATAATTTTAATTTTTAAACAATTATTTTTCCATAAATCTAAAAAATCTAAAAATGCTTTCTCAGCTGGACCAATTATACCATAATCAGGTTTTAGATAATTAAATATCTCTTCAGGTGAAGCTGAAAATCCCGAACCTCCTATTATAATTGGAATTTTGAATTTTTTTAGAAAATCTATAATCTTTTTAAAATCCGGGAGGAAATATTGATTGTTAAAATATATGCATGAATCAATATTTCTTAAAGAAAACCCGATCAAATCAAATTTTGTCTTTTTGAGGGTTTCTTTAATATCTAAGAACTTATCATCACTAAATGTTAAATCTAAAATATCTACATCATAATTACTATTGTTTAGCGATTCTTTTATATACTCCAATCCAATTGGTAAGACAGGAGGATATTTATACATATTTGGATTAATTAATAATATTTTTATACTCATTTTATCTCATAAGTATGAAGAATCAAAAATATTTATTCCTTATTCAAAACATTGATTGATATATAGTAATAAAATAATATTTTCTAGAAGAATGAAGAAAATCCTTGGTATAATTGGAAGTCCAAGAAAAAAAGGAAACACTTTTGAATTAGTATCTAAAATTCTCGAAGGATCAAAATCAGACGGAGCTGAAACAGATATTATTTATCTTGGAGATTTAAAAATTTGTGAATGTGATGGTTGTCATTCGTGTTGGAAAGGTTTGGAATGTGCTAAGAAAGATGATATGAATGAGATATATCCAAAAATTATAAATTCTGATATAATAATATTTGGGACTCCCGTTTATTGGTATGGTCCTACAGCTCTTATAAAAGCATTTTTGGATAGATTTGTTTTTTTTAATTGTCCTAATAACAGAAACAAAATTAAGGGAAAGAAAGTGATACTTGTTATCCCATTTGAAGATGATGATTTTGATACCGCAAAACCATTAGAATTGATGTTTGAAAAAAGCTTTGAATACTTAGAAGTAAATTTAATTAATAAAATTGTAGTTCCTGGAGTTGGAAAACCCGGAGATGTTCTGAAAAAAGAAAATATTTTAAAAAATTGTTTTGATATTGGTAAAAGAATTATTCAGAAAAATAGATGTTTATGAATAACGAAAATCTAATAAATAAAAAAGAGCATCCAACTATTGCATGTTGTGGTTTAGATTGTGGATTATGCCCAACATATTATATTAAAGGACCATCTAAATGTCCAGGATGCTATGGTCCTAATTTCTTAAAAAAACATCCCTCTTGTTCCATAATTACTTGCTGTGTTAAGAAACATGGTTATGAGACCTGTGCAGAATGTGATGATCTTATATGTGAAAGATTAAAGGATTGGGATAAATATGATTCGTTTATTTGCCATAGAAAATCACTTGAGAATTTGGAATATATAAAAAACAATTCTTTAGAAGATTTTTTAAACCAACAAAAAATAAAAAAAGACATTCTTATAAAAATGTTAGATGAATTTAATGATGGAAGATCAAAAAGTTTTTTTTGCATATCTGCAGCGTTACTCAATATCTCTGATTTAAAACGTGCGATCAGAGATAGTGAAGAGATAATTAAAAATAAGAAAGTAACAAATGAAATTAAAATAAAATCTAAGATTTTAAAGGATATTTTAAATCAAGTAGCAAAAGATAAAGGGATTTTAATCAAATTAATAAAATATGAATTAAACTCATAAAAAAATTTAATTTTAAATAAAAAGGATCAAGATTAATATATTAAAGTTTGGTATATATTGAATATTTAGAATCTAATTTATCCTTTAATACTTTTGGAAAATTAAATCTTTCAGAATAAAAATTATATATAAGGTTATCTATTGTTTTTTGTTCTAACGAATAATCATAATCACTGATCATTATTTTATTTTTAATAATTTTTTCAACAATAGCTTTTACTTTTTGATCCATTTCTTTTGTTGGTTTTATAAAAGGCAAATTATCAAGTCCGGTTAATTGAATACTATTTGTATTATTTATTATTCCTTTTGCTAGATAATTATAGAGAGAACTATTCAGAATACCTAACATGTATTCAATTGAGATGGATTTATCTTGGATAATACATCCAAATGATTTATTTGAATCCCAATAACATCCTTTTGGCATATAACGAGCAGCTAATCGAGAACTCACTCCACTTATTGTTATCCCTTCAGATTCAAAAGGAACGTTTTTGGGAATATCATAAAAAAGAATTGATCTAGGATTCCAATCAAGAGCTTCGATTATTGGCCGATAGTATTGATCAGAACCTCCTCGTTTCAAATATGGTTTCCAATTATTTAATTTAAGATTATTTTGAGAGATTATTTTAAATTTATTATGTAAATTTGATAATTTTTTATTGCGTTCATTAAAAATATTTGCTAATTTTGAACTCTCTATAGCTGCAATATATTTTCTATTGTTATGAGTATGCATACCAATATATCCAGTTAAAAAATCCTTCAGTTTATTTGCTTTTTTAAATAGTTCAAGGATTTCCTTTTCTATATCCATGAAAAAAATATTGAATGGTAAGATCTCATATTGTTTTTGTTTTATATGATGAATATTTTTTGGATTATGATACTCATCTTCACTTTTAACAATTGGAATGATATTCATTATATTTTCATTTCGATTATTTTGATTGTGAATGCCTGTACATTTTTCTAAAATTATTATTGCGGGATTAGTATTTACATTCTGATCATCAAAGAGATTTCTTGGTGCAATTAATATTTCTCTAATTTTACAATTATTGAGTATGAATTTTCTTAATTTTTTATGTGTTGATAAAGTTAAATAAGAATCGCTGGTGATAAATCCTAATATTCCACTCTCTTTTAATCTCCAAATACTATTTATAATAAACATAGAATAGGTTTCATGAGCATTAATTTTGCCATAAATTTTTTTCAGTTGATTTCTATTTTCTCTTACATAGGAACTCGCTTTATTCAGATATGGAGGATTTCCAACAATAAAATCAAAAAAATTATAAGATTCTTCGTTTATTTCCAAAAGGGTATCTTTTATTTCAAAATTTATTCTAAAATTTAATATTTGTTTTTTATAACAGGGATTAATATCAAAAGCGTATATTTGAGAAGGAGTGATAATTTTATTTTTTAATAACTTATCTATAAAAATACCTGGACCAACTGAAGGATCAAGGATTTTATGATTCTTATTTATTATTCCTAATTTAGAAATTATATATTCAACTGTTTTTTCAGGAGTTTTTACAAATCCTAATTTTTTTTTTGAATAGTCTCTTTTTATGTCCATTTTAAATATATTTCAGATGATTTATAGTAAAAACTTTGTTATTAGAAATTTATTTTTTTCTTTATTTCGATGAATTTTCTTAGGATAAATTTTTAAATTAATGAGAATCTAATTAAATTGTTGAAATATATTTAATAATCATATTAAAATTGAGTTTTTATGGTATTATATAATTGGTTTCTTGAAATTCCTGGGATTATGTTTGTAATTTTAGGTATTGCAACACTTATTGCCTTGATAACTGCAGGATTAACAAAATGGCTTGTTGATACAGAAGAGGTAGAACGAAAACAACGTCAAATAAAAGCACATCAAGAGGAAAAAGCTAAAATACTTGAACTTTTAGAAATCGATCAAGAAAAATATCGAAAAGCTAAGAAACGCTGGGAAAAAAAAGATGAAATGTTAAAAAAAACTCAGCAGAAATTAGCAATGCAAAGAATGAAACCAACATGTATTACTTGTATTCCTATGTTTATTTTATTTTTCGTAATACGATTATTTCTTGATGGATATGATATTGCTTATCCTGCTATGAATGCGAGTGATGTAGCTATATTAAGTATGGCTTATAGAGGAATTACAGGAGCTCTTAGTTTTACAGGATGGTACTTTTTATGCAGTTTAGGAATGAACACTCTTATTCAAAGATTGTTTAAAATTCAAACTCAAACTTCAGGAGGAGGTATGGGACAAATGTTTGGACAATCTAAATCTAAAAATATAGATTTACCAAATATATAATTCTTCCTTTATTAAAAAAAAGATTTTTAATAAATATACAAAATATTCCAGATCATTTTTCCAATAATTAAATTATTTAATCTTATAAATATAAACAATGAATTAGAAAAATTTTTTTTAAAAAAAGATGTTTTATAAAGAAAAAGAATTACAACAATCAATATACAAAAGAGCAAAAAAACATAAATATACAGGTTAAATAAGGAACGCAGGGAAAAAGGTATATAATAAGTTAAAAATATTAATTAAAAATAATATAATTTCATTGTTAGATACAAAATAAAAAAGAAATTTATTTTTCACTAATTAAAAAAGGAGTGAACTACTACAACCTGAAGGTTATAGCTTCCTACGAGAGCACAATCGCTTCTACTACGGACTGGCCTGT
>CAZBEU010000607.1:0-4995 GCA_964491005.1 uncultured archaeon
CCTTTTTTAACATTAAATGAAATACCATCAACGGCTTTAGTTTGAACATGTTGATTATTTATATTTTGTTCAAAATATTTTTTCAAATCTTGAACTTGAATTAATGTTTCTGTCATTTTTTCTCAATTTAAATGAGTATTAATATTATTTAATATATATCAATATATTACACTATTTAAATATTATTATTCGTATGTATATTATTATTAGATGTCTCATATTATATATTTAATAATAAAATAATCGTAATAAGAAAGAAATATATTTATATATTTTTTATTAGGGGGAATTAGAGTAAAAATCATTTTTCTCTAATAATCATAATTATAGAGAGTAATATAATAATTGTGCCAATTAAGTGATATATTGTAAATAATTCTCCCAAAATAATCATTGAAAAAATAGCTGTTACAATTGGGGTAGGTGCCATTATGATTGTTGCTTTAGAGACATCCAGATAATTAAGTGATGAATACCAACATAAAAGATCAATTCCATAAGCTAATGCCATAGCAATGAAAATTAATTGATTATAGGGATTTAAAAACAATTCAAAATTTTCTATTGGAAAAAAAATTATATAAAGAATAATTATAACAATTCCATTCATAAAATTTCGGAATAGAACCAATTGACTGGGTAAAATTTGAGAATTGTTTAACATTGGTTTAGTTATAGAATGAGCTAGCATCCATAACATTGATGTAATTATTATTAGAATTACCCCTAAATTAAAATTAAGAAGATTGAATTGACCTTGAGTTGTTGAGATAATAAGCCCTGTCATTAATATAAACGAGAAAAATATTTGTTTCCCAGTCACTTTTTCTTGATTAATTAAATATCCAAATAGCAATCCAAAAAGAATAGTAGTTTTTTGAGTAAGAGCTCCATTCACAGCTCCTGCTATATCAAGCCCAGTAAAATATAGAATTTGTGAGATAGAAAAACTTATTCCGATATATAGTAGAAAATTAACATTTTTCTTTTTTTTCCAACTATATAGAAGTGAATTATTCAAATGAAATTGATTTGGTTCTTTTAAAAGTTGATTTTTTAGTTTTCTTCTATAAATTAAAGTTATAGGAATAAAAAGGATTGCTTGATAGAGACACGTTATCCCTGTAAAAAAATAAGGATCTAAAGCCTCATCACGACCTAAAGCAATAATGGGCTGTAGTCCAACTAAAATCATAGCTATGAAGGCATATGATAAACCAATAGTTAATTTTTTATTTTTCACGCTACTATTTGAAATCTGGTAAGGTTAATGAATTTTTAGATATTATTCACATTGATAAAAGTAATAGTCTGTAATTATTTTTCCCTTGATGTTAATTTGTAAAAATTACCTTCGGTGATTAATTTGTTACAATTATCTGAAATTTATAAAAGAATATAAATATCGGATTTTTATATATAACAAAATTTTGACATAAGTGAAAAGTTTTGATATTAGCAGAATTAAGATACAATCATCAAAATATGAAAAGAGGATATACAAACAGAACTCTTTATATTAACCTTACCAAAAAGGAAATTAAAATAAAACCTGTCTCTGATGAAATGAAAGAGAAATTTATTGGAGGAAGGGGTTTTGATATTTGGTTAATGTGGAATAGTTTACCAAAAGATCGAATAGTCAAGTGGAATGATCCTGAAAATGAAATATGTTTGGCAACTGGACCTCTTGGTGCATCTACGTATTATCCTGGAGGGGGAAAATCAATAGTTACTTCAATATCTCCTTTAACAGGTATAATTATCGATAGTAATGTAGGAGGTTATTTTGGTTCATATTCAAAATATTCTGGTTTCGATGCAATTGAGATTCAAGGTAAAGCAGAAAAAGAAGTTCTCATCTTTATAAATGGACAGGATCATATTATTCAATTAATAGAAGCAAGTGATTTTGAAGAATTATCCAATAATTCCCATTTGCTTACCCAACAATTAACAGAAAGATTTGCAAAAGAACCCTCTGAAAAAGAAAAACAATTAGTTTCAGTTGTATCTACAGGACCAGCTGCTAAATATACAAGATGGGGATTATTAAATTTCTCTTGGTATAATAGGAAAAGAAAATGGGCTTCATGTAAACAAGCAGGTCGAGGAGGGATTGGAACTGTTTTTGCAGATAAAAAAATTAAAGCGCTTATATGTAGGGCTCCTATTTATGATGTAAAAAGAAATGATCCAGCAAATCCAGAGAAATTAGCAGAGTTAGGTAAGAAACATAACAAAAATATCATAAAATTTGATCCTACAATGAATCAAATGAGATTTGTTGGAACTGGTTATCTACCTGATATTATGAATATAACCGACCTACTTCCAACTGAGAATTATCGTTTTGGACAACATAGAGAAATTAAGGATAAAAATATTCCATACAAAAGACAAGTATGGTTTGAATTATTTGGAGAACATACTGGAAAAGGAGCAGATGGGTGTTGGCTTGGATGTTCTGTGAGCTGTTCACATTGGATTAGTGATTATGAAGTTATGACAGGGCCTTTTAAGGGTCAGAAAGTTATAGTTGATGGTCCTGAATATGAAACAATTGCAGGATGTGGTTCCAATTGGGGTGTGTGGGATCCAAAATGGGTCGTAGAAGTAAATTTTTATTGTGATACTTATGGTCTAGATACAATTGGAGTTGGTACTGGTATAGCATTTGTAATGGAATGTTATGAAGAAGGGATAATTAATAAAGATATTACTGGGGGTCTTGAATTAAATTTTGGAAATGTTGAGGCTGCTATAGAATTAATACATCAGATGGCTCGAGGAGAAGGATTTGGTGTTGTTGTTGGTCAAGGAATAAAGAAAATGAAAAAGAAATTTGCAGAAGAATATGGAGGGAATCCTCAATTTTTACAAGATATTGGAATGGAACATAAAGGATTAGAATTTTCAGAATATATAACAAAAGAGAGTCTTACTCAGCAAGGAGGTTATGGATTAACAAATAAAGGACCTCAACATGATGAAGCTTGGTTAATTTTTGAAGATATTGTACGACACTCAATACCTACTTTTGAAGATAAAGCAAAAGCACTCTATTGGTTTCCCCTTTGGAGAACATGGTTTGGATTATGTGGGTTATGTAAATTACCTTGGAATGATGTTCCTCCTCCATCTAATTTTGAATTACCTATTAAAATGGCTGGTGAATTACTCCAAGCTAAAATCCCACAACATGTTCAGTGGTATGCTGATTATTTTTCAGCAGTAACAGGAATTCATACAGAACCAGATGATTTGATAGAAATGTCTGAGAGAGTATATAATCTTCAGAGGATTTTTAATATAAGACAAGGTAAAGGACTAAAGGAGCATGATTCAAATTTACCATATCGAGCAATGGGACCGGTAACAAAAATGGAATATGAAAGTCGACAAGAAAGATATGATAATCAATTAAAAAAACTTGAAATAGATGTAAAAAACCTATCAACTGAGGAGAAAATGAAGATTCTAAGAAAAAATAGAGAAATTCAATATTTTAAACTTCAAGAAGCAGTATACGAGAAACGGGGATGGAATGCTTTTGGATGTCCAACCATCGATCTTTTAAAAAAATTAAATATTGATAATGAGGATCTAATTCATATAATTAAACCATATCAGTAAAAATTGATATATATAAAAATTTAAAATTTTCTTTTTATTTTATAGATTTACAATTAGGAAATACCCCCAATTAACAATAGATCCAATTATAATTGCTATCGTTATTTCAAGCAGGGAAATTTGAAGTGCATATTTCCAATTGGTCTGCTTTGCAATTATGATAATTGTTGCAAAACATGGAATATATAACATCGTGACCAGACTAAAAACGAACATTTGAATTGGACTTAACAACAATGAAACAGAACCAACTCCAATTGATACAGCTAAAACTTCAAGTAATGCAAAAGTAAGTTCTTTCCTTAGTATACCATAAATTAAAAATACTCCTGTTACTGCTGGGAGTCCCAAACAAAAGACTGTTATTGGGGTAAGTATAATATTTACAGACTCTAATACGCTGAAAATATACATTACTTCTAATAAAATACCTATGAGTATAATTATAGGTAAAGATCTAAAAACAAATTCTCTTGTACGTACCCATGTTTGTTTTATTATAACTCTTGTATTTGGTTTTCGATATTCATGCATCTCCATGATTAATTCAGTACATTCACCCGGCATTATCTTATTTAGAATCCGCCCAATAAAAATAATAACTATAAAATTAATTAGAAATAACAGTCCTACGAATCCTATTCCAAGATATTCTCCAACTAATCCCATTACAACTACCATAGTTGCTGCACATGGAATTAATGAAGTTAAAACAATAGAAATCTTTTTTTCTCTTTCTGTCTCCATAATCCTACATCCGGCGCATGCAGGAACATTACATCCGAAACCTAATATCATAGTGATAATTGTTTTACCGTGTACACCTAAAACGTGCATAAACTTATCTAATAAAAAAGCAGCTCTAGGTAAATACCCTGAATCCTGTAAAATTTCAATCAATAAAAAGAAAGGAATAACATATACTAATACTCCGCCTACTGCCCCAAAAAATCCTCCTACAGCACCTTCCCACATTATTTTTCCCGCAACTGTACTAGTATCTATATCTGCACTTAGATAAGTATATAATTGATCCACCAGTCCTCCCAGAAAATCCCCAATTATAAATGTAAAATAATATATTCCAATCAATACCAATGCTAATATTACATATCCCAAAATTGAATGTGTAGTTAGATGATCTATAATATCTGCAATAGAATGTTTTCTTGTTTCTTTTCTTGTATCTATTATTAGAATACTATCAATTATTTTGTTGATATTTTGATATATCTCTGAAGATATAATAGTAGAGATCTCTTCTCCATGGTATTCTTCCAGATCTTTTCTATAATCCTTCGAAGTTTTAATAATTTCTGAATTATGAATATCTTTTGATAATAATTTTTCTATTTCTTT
>CAZBEU010000608.1:0-2326 GCA_964491005.1 uncultured archaeon
GATCCAGATTTTATTCTTTTATTTCAAGATGAGGAAGTTGAAGAAATAAAAGAGATAGAAAAAAATGCAAAAACAAAAAAAAATAGAAAAATTCTTACAATTAAAGAGATAAATGAATTTTTCTATGATAGAAGTAAAGAAGAGAGACGATTTTTAAGACAAAGTCAATTTTCTAAGATTTTAGAAGAATATAGAAAGATGACTATTCCTTTGAATGATATCAAGTTTATTAAACATGATTATGATGAAGACGAGGATAAAATTTTGGAATCAGAAATTAATCCTGAAGAATTAATAAAATTACCATATCATTATGTAATAATTGCTCTTCTTACAGCACGTTCTAAATTAATTAAAATTGGATTACTTTTTTCAATTAATTTAGAAAAAGAGTATATCTTATTATTCTCTGATTTGAGTTATAAAGAACAGATTAAAGTAAAGAAAATATTGATTGGCAGCCTCAGATTAAGCACAAAAGGAAATCATCAAGGGTATCTTTATCTTTAAAATTTTTGCTCATAGAGTATAATAACGAAATTTTTGATTATTTTTATTGAAATTATTATAAAATTTATATATTTTCAAGAAAATAATATAAATTATTGAATAATGAATGATAGAAAACTTTTAAAATTCGTAAAATTAATGAAAAATTCTATATCTAGCTCTGATTTAGAATTAATTAATCTTGGAAATTCTTTAGGATTAGACCTAGTATCATTTGCAAAGTTAAGAGAGTCTCAGGAAGACGATTTCACAGATGATATAAGAGAGAAAGCTTTAAATAAATTAGAGAATGATAAAGAAAATATTTTAAATGATACAAGTCTTTTTTATGCGGGAAGCATAGATTTTATGGTTTGTAAGGACCAAGGAGGCGGAATAAAATATTTTCTACTGGAAACAAATGGAGGAAGTAATAGAGGACTTTCAATTTTATCAAAAAAACAGCAAAAAATCATATATAACGGATATTTTAGAGCTATCGAAGATTGTATAAATAATTTTAATCCAAAAGAAATAAAAATACTGATTATTATCGGAGTTCCTATAAATGATGGTTTAATCCACGAAAAAGTTATTATGATAGAATACTTTCGGAATAAACTTATTGATAAAGGATTAAATGTAGGAATTTATAATTTAGATAATTTTAATAAAAATTTTAATCAAAATATTGCTTTTTTAATTGCTGACTATAAACAACTGACAGCGAATTTAAAATTTGAAGATAATTGGATAAAATTAAATGGAGAAAAAGTTTATATCCTTATTGGAGATGGAATAGCAAGACGTATTAATGATCCTATATTTGAGAAGTTGATAAAAAATAACTTTAAGAAAATTAAAACAATAGTCATAAATCCAATATATATAGTTACTGATGATAAATCATTAACTTACTTGGCTCAATATCTTGAAAGAATTAGATTGAAACAATATAACACGGCTAATTTTTTATTCTCTAAAGCTTTTGATGAAGCGGAATTAATTGAAAAAATAAAAAAAGTAGTGATTGAAAATAAAATCCCATTTATAATAAAACCATATGGGGGTTCTGGGGGAGCAGGGGTTATGTCTATTTTTCCAGATGAGATAATAAGAAATCCTTCAAGAATAAATGAGATTATTAACAGTAGTAAAAAAGAATTTTTCAAGAAATTTATGAAAAATAGAAATCCTTTTCCTTATACAATACAAGAAATGGCGAAATTTTCTTTAATAGATTGGAGAAATGCTAAACATACATATGATATAAGAATTTATTTATCTCAAATAAGGGGAAAAATAATTCCAATTGGTGGCTTGGTTCGAATAGCAAGAGGAAATTATATTAATGGTTTTAATAAAGAAGAATTTGTTGTAAATTTATCCGGATTTGATGGTAGAATAGAAGTAGATAGGGGAATTGGGCTGTCTAAAAAACTATTAAATCTTTTGGGATTAGAAATAAACCATTTTGTGGATATTTTTTGTAGTTCATGCATTATTTTCAAAAGCATTATTGATAATTATGAAAAATTAATGAGTTTTTCTAATTGGGATCAAATTATTGGTTCAGACTGAAATGAAAATTGATACTTTAAAGTTTTTATTGGATCCAAAGAAAAGAGATTTTTTTTTTAAAGATTTATTATCTAATTTTAAGGATGTTTCTAAAATTGATAACATTTCCTATAAAGAGTATCCTACTTCAGAAGGGATAATTCCTTGTATTTATATTATGGGGAATCATGATTTTAAAAACATAAAATATTTAAAAGTCTTTATCTCTGCTCAACACAATGAATATAATGGATTATTTGGAACTTTATCTTTTTTA
>CAZBEU010000609.1:0-5155 GCA_964491005.1 uncultured archaeon
GCGAATAAAAAACTTCTTATATATAAAATATGAAATCAAACCAATTAAAAATCCGAGAGTAATATTTATAAAAAAACAAATTAGAGCAATTGTTATAATAATCGGAAGATTATTATATTGAAATTCCTTAAAAGCCATTCTTCCTAATAAAAATGCCGTATATATGAGCATTGCTCCAAGTATACCTTTAGGGAATAATATAAAAATGTTAAAAAGAAAACCTGAAAAAAAAATACCAAGTACAATTTCCAAAATTCCTTCAAATATCATTGATCCACCTGTTCTTGCTCCAAAAGCATATTGAGATGCTAACCCTCCTGAACCATGACATAATGGAATACCTCCAAAAAAGGGACTTATAGCATTTATTGCACCCATATTTGAAGCTAATCCATTAGCATCTATTCTATCACTCTTTTCTGGAAATAAATCTTGAATTAAAGATATTGTTGCAACCATTACATTAGTAAGCGTTAAAAATATTTGTGCGATTCCCGCTGCTAGCATTCCAATTAAAAAATCCCCTAAATTAGGAACATAGAATCTAAATTGCGCGGAATCTTCTATAATGATCTTACCAAAAGAAAAATCATTTGTAAAAAAAATTATTATTAAGCCTAAAAATAAAAGAATTATTGCAGTAGGGGCTTTCTCTTTTTTGATAAATAATAATATAATAAATATTGAGATTAAACCATAAACTATATCTTCATGTAACAATAAAGATGCTGACCATCCTAATATCAATGCTAATCCTAGTTGTATACCTCTAATTACTACTTTTGGAATTTTATTACTTATTTTATTTAAAATCTTTATTTTTGCTAAAATAATCCAAATAATACCTGTTCCAAACCCTGTTGATATAACTTTTTCAGGTGTCCATTTTTGAGATATTGCAACCGTTCCTATAGATTTTTGTGGTTGTACCGGTAAGGGAAGGTCATACCTTATTCCTAAATAGATATTTATTAATCCTAAGCATAAAAAAATTCCGGCTGGATTTATTTTAACAATCGATATATAACCGATAATAAATGGAACTAATGTACCCCAATCTCCAAATGCTCCACTAAGTTCATAAATTGAGAATTTTTCTTTAATAAAATTTCTTATTTTAATTAATGATATCATGAAAGTAATGATATACAGAATATTTTTAATTAAGAGATTTAAGTATTTAGATATTCATAATGATAAAAAGGTTTATGGTAAGTTTTTAAAATAAAAATTGGTCTATAAATTGTTTAAATACTAAAGATAATTTTATAAAAAAAATAGTTTCTAAAAAGATAAATCGCTGAGAATTATAATGAATATCTATTGTAAGATTTTTAAAAATAATCCGTTTAGTTTGAATTCGATAGAAATTAACCGTAATAAAAAATTAGGGCATTTTTTTATATTGATTATTTTCATCAGTATTATTATATTATATTTATATTCAAGTATCATCAGGAATACATTAACCATTTTATTAGCATTAGATTTTATCGGAGTCTTTTTTATTATTAAATTCTATAAAGAAATTTCTCTAAAAATAATTATTATTATTTTTATTTTTACTATATTAGTTTTCATGAGTGCTATCGTGAAATCTGGGTTTGGATTTTTTAGTTATATGATTTCTATTTCAACATTCTTATGTTTTTTAGCAAGTATACTTCTTTTAAAAAAGAAAATAGGTGTAAGAATATCCTCATATCAAATGAAATCAAAACAATTAGTTTTATCTATTATTTATGGTATAATTATAAGTATTCCATTTGCAATGCTAAATATCTTTTTCCTAAATATCTCAACAGGAAAAACCATTGAATTAAAAGACCCTTTCTATTCATTATTAGCCGCAATTCATCCAGCACTTTATGAAGAAATAGTATATCGCCTTTTATTGATTAATATATCTATATATATTCTTTATCAAAGAGTTACTAAAAAAGAGATGTTTTTTGTTATACTTATAATTGGAACGATTCCGCATGCCTTTTTACATGTGATTGGTACAATTTCAATAAACCCTATATTCTCCTTACTTCAAGTAATAACACTTATTCTATTTTTTGGTATTATTAGGGTTGTTTTTTTATGGTATCGGGATATTGAAATGTCTATGGGGTTTCATTGGTTTATGGATTTCCTACGATTTATCGTAGGATTCTAATATTGTTTAAAAATAGCTTTTTTTAAAAAAATAGAAAAATAATAAGAAATCTAATTTTAAGATTCATATTCTTTTATTTGTTCTGAGAATAGACGTCTTACAGCATCAAATCGGGTCTCTTCACCAATTTGCTCTACATTCTTTAAAGAAATAGCTTCTTTTGGGCAAACGACAATACATTGAGGTTCTTTTTTCCCAACTTCTGGATCGATAAATTCTTCTTTCATACCTTCACATAGATCGCAAACTAAAGCTTTTTGTGAATTTAAATGAAGTGAAATTACGCCAAAATCGCATGCACGAATACAGAATCCACATCCATTGCATTTATCATCATCTACAAGAATAGAACCATCCTCACTCTTATCAAGTGCTTTTTCAGGACAAGCTCTAATACAAGGTGCATCCTCACACTTTTGACAAGCTAAAGCTATATTAAAAACAGGTTCTACCCGAACTCGATGAATCCGTGTATTGATTGGGTTGAAAACTCCGTCATGGACGAACGAGCATATTGATTCGCAGCTTTCACATCCTGTGCAGAGTTCTGGGTCGACAATTATACATTGATGGATTTTTTTCTTTTTTAAACTTGACATTTTTTTTAGTCCTCTTTTATTTTGTTTTTTTATTTAATTTTCCTATTACGAAATCAAGTCCCAAATCTTTTAAGGTTGCATCTGTAGGTATTCCTGTTTCTTTATCCCAACCTCTTGCTTCATAATATCCACTTAATAGTGTTTGGAATCCATCTTCTTTTAAAGTTACTCCCTTTGCTGGTCCCTTGGTATGAGCGTCTTTAAAGAATTTTGCAGGAGGGTGATCATCTGCTCTAGTCCAACCTTCACGGATATTGAAGCATTTTGATAATGTTACAATTGCCTTTCCTCTTTTTTTTATAGAATCTCCATTATGATTTATCCCTGTTACAAGTTCATATACATTAGCCATTTCATCATCATCTTCATAAATACCTCTTGTAAACTTACAAATAATATAAGAATCTATAATAGCGTATACATCTTCTAACTCTATAATTGCCTTTCCTCTTTCAAGTGGTTTATCATATGCAAATCTATCAAAAGTTCCCTTAGCATCAAGGCCATATGCACCATTTCTAAGATGACAAGCCCCTCTAATTGATACACTTTCTCCTACGGCGAATGAACTCATACCATGAAGATCAAATGCAGGCATTTCAAGTCCTTTTATGTGCATTCCATAATATCCTGCATTTTTTCTTCCTATTTTTTCTAATCGTTTTCCTGCTTCTTTAGTACCATCTCCGAAAATCTCACCAGCAAATCCTTTTCCTAGAATCATTTCTTCAGTGAATTTAACGAGGTTTTTGGTTGAACCAAAAGGTAATTCATATCCTAAATCGTCCTTCGTAATTAATCCTTCTTCATATAATTCACATGCCATAGCTGAAGTTACTCCTCCAGAAATTGCATCAATACCTAAATCATCACATAAGACGATACATTTGAAAACAGTTGGCCAATCAGAACAACCAGTTCCTGTTCCAAAACCATATAATAATTCTACATCTATACTAGCTACTAAATTAGGATAATCTGGATGAGATTTCGGTACTCTTGCTATATGATCGCATGCAATAGAGCATTGAGAACAAGCAACCTTTTTAACAATCCAATCTCTGTTGAGTGAATCTCCAGTAAATTCTCCATTTGTAATTTTTTCCCATGTTCCCTCTCTATAATTAAATGTAGGCATCATTCCTAATTTATTATAACTAACTAATCCTGAGGGTGTTCCTTGATCACGATATTTAGAAGTGGCAGGACCATTAGCTACTTTTATCAATTTTTTAGCAATTTGATAAAACTCCTTAGGTTTAGCAACTTTGATTGGTTTTGTACCTCTAAAGCAAATTGCTTTAAGATTTTTCGATCCCATTACTGCCCCCATGCCCGTTCTACCTGCTTGTCTATTTCGATCATTTGTAATACATGCCATTCTACTCATTCTTTCACCCGCAGGTCCTATAGACAAAACTGCTAATCTATGATCTTGAAATTCTTCTCTTATCATTTCCTCCGTATCCCAACAACCTTTTCCCCACACGGTGTTTTTACAAGGAACAAGATATTTATCGTCATCATCAATTACTAAATATACAGGTTCAGGTGATTTGCCTTTTACAACAATCATGTTTATACCTGCACGCCTAGCTTGAGCACCAACTGAACCAGAAGATATTGCCATACCAAACATATTTGTTAAAGGTGATTTAGCAAACACACCATATTTAGAACTTGTTGGTAATAGAGTTCCTGGAAATGGTCCTATAGAAAAAACAAATATATTATCTGGACTTAAAGGATCAATTCCTGGTTTTAATTCATCCCATAAAACTTTAGCAGCAAAACCATATCCTCCTATCCAATTAGCTAAAAATTCACTCGATAATGTACTTTCTGTAATTTTACCAGTAGTCAAATCTACGTCTATTCGTATTTGTGAATAACCTTCGATTTCATCTGGAATTGTAATATCTTTTGTTTTTGACATTTTCTCACAATTTTTATTAATTGATAGTTATTCAATAACAACTTTATAAATCAATTTATATAAACAATTCAGACTATTTGAGTTTGTTCATTTATTTCTAAATCAAGATACTTTAATAATTAACAAAATAATTACTTTTATTTGAAAAACAAAAAAGATTTCAATTCATTCAAGAGAAATCTACTAATTTTTCAAATTTATTTTTAGTAAAATATTGAATTTTTCATTAATTCTTACTATTTTTGAATATAACTATATTATTTTTGACCTAAAAATAATCATTGGTCTATAAATCATTTTAAAATAATTAAAAATAATACAGTTAGCACTAGTTGAAAAATATTTGAACAAACTTGGACATTACAACAAAATCTCGTGGTTTTTCATGATAAACTACACAGTATCCACATGAATGCATTATTTCTATCAATTGGACAAGTGGCTAGCATGCTGGGA
>CAZBEU010000610.1:0-4187 GCA_964491005.1 uncultured archaeon
ATCAGAAAATAATGGAAGAATGTGCGCTATGCCTATACCTAAAGGAGGACATATTTCTCATGCTCCAAAGCAAACTAGTTCAGGTAAACCAATTTATGGGACTGCTGGTACAGTACGAGGTCTTAACATAAAGTATTTAGCATTTGATGAAGAAAATATGAATATTGATGCTGACCATTCAGCTGATATAATTCGAGAATTCAAGCCAGAAATGATATTATTTGGAGCTTCTGTTTTTCTTTTTCCACATCCTGTAAAAGAATTAAGTGATGTTGCAAAAGAAGTTGGAGCTTATGTTGGATATGATGCCGCACATGTAGCTGGATTAATAGGTTCTGGATATTTTCAAGATCCCTTAAGAGAAGGCGCGGATGCAGTTGCTTTCAGCACCCATAAAACGCTTCCAGGCCCACAACACGGAGCAGTCATTTCAAATAGAGAAGATCTAATAGACACACTAAAAGTCTCAGCATTTCCAGCCTTATTTTCAAACCATCACTTGCATAATGTTGCTGGTTTTGCAGTTGCACTTGCAGAGATGCTTGAATTCGGAAAGGATTATCATAAAAAAGTAATAGAAAATGCACAAGCATTAGGCCAAGCTTTATACGAAAGAGGATTTAACGTATTATGTGAACATTTAGGATTTACTAAATCGCATCAATTAGTAATAGATATATCTAATTTTGAAAAATCAATCGGTTTGGGCGGAGATATTGAAAAAATTCTTGAAGAAGCTAATATTATTATAAATCGTAATCTTTTACCTCAAGATATAAGAAAAGGACGACATTATATGAATCCAGGAGGATTAAGAATAGGAACTTCCGAAATTACCCGACTAGGAATGGGTAAAAGCGAAATGATAAAAATAGCAGAATTCTTTGAGAAATTAATTGTCGATAAAAAAGATCCAAAGAAAATTAAACAAGAAGTATCAGATTTCAAAAAAGAATATCAGACGGTTAAATATTGTTTTCAACCTTCAAATAACGCATATGAATATCTTAAGTTCTATTAGGATCATATCAGTTTTTTTTTTGAAAAAATTTATCTTTTATCTATCTTTTTTCATAATAATTACTTTATTTTAAATTATTCAAAATTCAAATATTATGGAACTTGAAGTTATTGAAAAGAATAAATATAACTTAACACTCATTATTAGAGGGATTTCCCTTGAAATGATAAATGCGTTAAGACGAATTATTCTTTCATGGATTCCTGCAATGGCAATTGATGAGGTAATTATACTCAAAAATGATTCTCCATTGTATGATGAGATATTAGCTCATAGAATTGGGTTAATTCCACTGAAAACAGATTTAGACACATATAAATTACCTTCAGATTGTGAATGTGGAGGATTTGGGTGTCCATCGTGTCAAGTCTCTTTAACATGTGAAGTTGTTAACGATTCTAAAAATAATTTAATAATATATTCAGGAGATTTAAAAACTAATGATCCAAATATAGTTCCAGTAAATCCAAATATTCCAATTGTTAAAATTGGAAATGGAGCAAGTCTTATATTTGAAGCTTATGCCACATTAGGAAGATCAAGAAAGCATGTTAAATGGCAACCCGTTTCAAATATATTTTTTAGATATTTACCAAATATAACATTTGAAAGCGAAAAATGTAATAGTTGTCCCGATAAATGTGTTGTATCGAGAATGTGTCCGGAATCTCTTTATGATTTTTCAGATAAAAAAATTCCAAAATTAGAAAAGAACTATTGGAATTCTTGCACATTATGTAAAGCTTGTGAAAAAAATTGCCCAGAGAAAGCTATAAACGTTGATTGGGAAAAAGATAATTATCTTTTTTTTATTGAAAGTGATGGAGTATTACCCTTTAACACTATATTGAGAAAGGCATTTGAGATATTTTTTGCTGAAATCGATGAGTTTATAGAGAAATTGGAACAAGTTGAAATAAAAGAATAAATCAATCAAAAATTTATTAAATTATCAAATTTTTATATACATACATATTAAGAATAAAAAGAAGTGTCACTATTGAGTCATAAAGTTACTGGTCCAACAAATTATTATACAAGAAAATTGATCAGGGATTTATGGAAAACAAAGAGAAGAATTTGGAGGAAGATCTCAAAAAAATTAAGTTCTCCAAGAAGAAATAGAGTTGAAGCAAATTTAAATCGTATTAATAAAAAAACCAAACAAAATGATGTAATTGTTATCCCTGGAAAGGTTCTCGGTATTGGTGATCTAAAACATAAACTTACTATTGCTTGTCTAGACTATTCAAAATCCGCAAAAGAAAAAATAACAGCTTCAGGAAGTAAGCTCATTTCAATAGAAGAATTATTAGAACAGAATCCTGAGGGAAAAAAGGTAAAAGTTTTTTATTAATTAAAAGAATTGGGTAATTTAAATGCAAGAATATCAATTATTAGATGCAAAAGATAAAATACTAGGGAGATTCGCAAGCCAAGTTGCTAAAAAAGCATTATTAGGCTATAATATTGTGATTATTAATGCTAAAGATGCAATTATAAGCGGAAACAAGGATTTTACACACTCTAAATATTTAATAAGATTAAATGTAAGAACTGCTACAAATCCTTCAAGAGGACCTTTTCATAAACGTAGACCTGATACATTTATGAGAAGAGTAATAAAACAAATGCTTCCAAGGAAGAAGATTCGAGGAAAAGAAGCAATAAAAAGAGTTCATGTTTATATCGGAGAGATTCCAGAACGATTTAAAAAAAGATATCAAAAATTAACGCCACAAGAAGTTCCCAATTGCGATAAAACACGCCTTTTCTATTATAATAAATTTATAACTTTGGAAAACCTTTGTAATAGAATTGGAGGATGGGAAAAAAAAGAGATTGAGGTCTAGTTATTATGTCAATAAAATTAATACAATCTTCAGGAAAAAGAAAATCAGCTATTGCTAGAGCAATTTTAAGGCATCCAGCAAGAGGTCAAATTAAAATCAACAATGTTCCTTTAGAAATATATGAACCCGAAATTGCAAAATTAAGAATTCAAGAAGTTTTAGAAGTAATTAATAACCCTAAAATTCAAAAATGCGATATTGAAGTTAATGTTAAAGGTGGAGGAATAAGTGGTCAAACAGATGCTGCAAGAATTGCAATTGCTCGAGTAATCAACAAATATATTGGGACAAAAAAAATTGAGCATACTTTAAGGGAATATGATGATGCTCTATTAAGCGGTGATTCTCGTAGAATCGAACCAAAGAAATTTGGTGGAACAAAAGCCAGAAAAAGAAGACAAAAATCTTTCCGTTAAATTATATTTTTTACCTAATTTTCTTAATATTAGCACCTAATTTTTCCAAATCCTCTATAAAATTTGGATAGGAATCTTTTATTATTTCTATATTTTTTATTGTTGATTCAGAATTTGCATATAAACTGGCAATAATATTCGCCATTGCTATTCTGTGGTCTTTTTCATGATCTATCTCTGAACCTTTTAAATCATCACAATGATAAATGATCATTCCATCATCCTTTTCTATAATTTTTACTCCTTTTTTTTGTAATTCTCTTGCCATAATCGAAATTCTATCACATTCTTTAAACCTTAAATTATGAGCATTTAATAAAATTGTTTCTCCTTGAGCAAATGCTCCAATTACGGATAAAATCGGAAAAAGGTCGGGGATATCATTTAAATCAATCTTTATTCCTTTTAAGGGATTTTTATTTATATTTCCATAAACTATAATTTTTTTTTTTTCTTCAAAAACATCTATTTTCGCACCCATATCATGAAGAATATTAATAAATCTTTTATCTCCTTGAGGATCTTGAAAATTTAAATTCTTAAGTTCAACTTTTGAGTCAAGAGGACAAAGAACAACAGCAGCAATTATAAATGCAGCTGAAGAAAAATCAGAAGGAATATCATATAATTGTGTTCTTAATATTTGACCAGTTTCAATAATATAACTTATTAAATTATTACTTTCTCTTTTTTCAATTATATTAATCCAAAATTTTTTTAAAATATTTAAGGTGATTTTCACATAGGGATAGGAGACTAAAGGTGTTGTAATATTGAGAATTATAACATTAGTATCCTTACATTTAATTAAAGGACATAGAATTAATAAAGCGGTAATAAATTGGGAACTTATATCACCTTTTATATTAATTGGATTATAAATATCTTCCTTTCTTT
>CAZBEU010000611.1:0-7245 GCA_964491005.1 uncultured archaeon
TTTTTTAAATTCTTAAAATTGAGAAATGGTGTATCTAAATGAGTAATAACAAGAATGACAACATAAATATAAAACTAAGTGGTATGACTTGTGCTAATTGTGCATTAAAAATAGAAAATAAACTGAAGAATCTTAATGGTGTTGAAAAAGCTATCGTAAATTTTGCAATCGAAGAAGCAAATGTAAAATTTAATCGAGACAAGGTTGGTTATAAAGAATTTAATCAAGCTATAGAAGATTTAGGATATAAAGCATCTTTAGCAAAAGTTGAGTTCAAGATCAATAGTACTTTATCAGAAGAACAGTTTAAACAAAAAGTAGATAAAATTAAATTAATAGATGGTATCCTAAAAATAAGAGATAATTATAGCGCTCTTAAATTATTCATAGAATATAACGATTATGTTTTAGAAGAAAATCAAATATATCAAAAAATCAGAAATTTAGGATTAGATATAGAAAAAGTAAAGGGGGCTATTGATGAAGAAATAGAAATTCATAAAAAAGAAATGAAATATCGACTTCGAATTCTACTCATTTCTGTATTTTTTTCAATAATTATTACTCCTATAGCTTGGTTTGTAAAGGATTCATTTGAAAAGAATTTAATACTTTTCTTTTTAGCTATAGAGAATTATGTATTATGTAGTTCTTTTTTTATCAAAGGTGCTTATAAATCATTAAAGAATAAATCAACAAATATGGATGTATTAATAGCCTTAGGAACTTCTACAGCATTAATTTATTCTATTTTAACTACTTTTTTTATTTCAGGAAAGACTTTCTATGAAGCTATGAGTATGATAACTTCCTTTTTACTTGTAGGAAAATATCTAGAACATAAAACAAAAGGTAAGACTTCGGAAGCGATAAAAAAACTAATAGGTCTCCAACCTAAAACCGCTACTTTATTGAGACAAGGAAGAGAAATCGAGATTCCAATCGAAGAAATTGAAATTGGTAACATAATAATTGTTAGACCAGGAGAAAAAATTCCTGTTGATGGAAGAGTAATAAAAGGGAAGACTAAAGTAGATGAATCAATGATAACTGGTGAAAGTAGATATGTTAAAAAAAATATTGATAGTGGTGTAATTGGAGCTACAATTAATCAAACGGGATTAATTCATATTGAAACAGAAAAAATAGGGAAAGATACAGTTCTTTCTCAAATAATTAATTTTGTAAAACAAGCTCAGAATAGAAAGGCAGCAAAACAACAACTTGCTGATAAAATTAGTAATTATTTCGTTCCTTTTGTAATAATTATAGCAATCAGTACATTCATTTATTGGTATTTTTGGGGTACTCTCATATATCCAGCACTTTCGAATATAAGAATTGAGATTGCACTCCAAATATTTACATCCGTTATAGTTATAGCTTGTCCATGTGCTTTAGGATTAGCTATTCCTACAGCAATCTTAGTTGGAACCGGAAAAGGTGCAGAAAATGGATTACTTATTAAAGGTGGTGATTCTTTAGAAGCAATTAATAGTATTGATACAATTGTTTTTGATAAAACAGGAACATTAACTATTGGAAAACCTAAGGTATCTATTATCATTTCAGAAAAAAGTCTGAAAGGCCAAGGATTTGATGATAAAGATATTTTATACTATGCGGCAAGTGCAGAATTAGGATCTGAACATCCGCTTGGTAAGGCTATAATTGATGAAGCTAATCAAAGAAATATAATTCTTGAAAATCCAACAGATTTTAATGCATCTCCGGGAAAAGGTATTAGAGCAACAATTAATAATACACATATAATTATAGGTACTAAAAAACTTTTATCTGAATTTGATATAGAGTTTGAAGAAGTTTTTAAAAATAAATATTCTGAATTACAACAAAAAGGAATAACAAGCATTTTAGTCTCTATTGATAATCAACTTAAAGGAATTATTGGAATTTCAGATAAAATTAAAGAACAGGCTCTTTATGCTTTGAATTTATTAAGAGAAATGAAAATAGAAATCTATATGATAACAGGAGATAATCTACAAACGGCATTAAGTATTGGAGAACAACTCAATATTCAACAAAATCACATACTTGCTGAAGTATTACCTAATGAGAAAGCTCTGAATATTCAAAAACTCCAAAAATCTAAAGAAAATCGTATTGTTGCTATGGTGGGAGATGGAATAAATGATGCTCCTGCATTAGCTCAAGCAGATGTAGGAATTGCGATAGGTTCTGGAACTGATATAGCAATAGAAACCGCAGATATCGTCCTAATGCGCGGAGATATAAGAAATGTTGTGTCTGCTGTAAATTTATCTAAAAAAACTTATAAAAAAATGATTACTAATCTTTTTTGGGCGTTTATATACAATATTATCGGGATACCGTTAGCTGCAGGAATTTTATATGGAATTACTGGATTTTTTCTTCCTCCATATTTGGCAGCTGTTTTTATGGCAACCAGTTCTATTTCTGTTATTACCAATGCATTATTTTTAAAGCGTTTTGAACCAAAAACTGAACAACAAATTGAAGAATCTAAATTGCTTTTAGAAGAAAAAGTATTTGATCCAGTTTGTGGAATGCAAATTATTCCAAGCCAATCCCTTGAGTTTAAATATAATAAGGAGAATTTTTACTTTTGTAGTGCATATTGCGAAAATGAATTTAAAAATAATCCAGATATTTATAAAGATTTTAAGAATATGAATCCAAAACTGATCTATAAAAACGATCTAATTAAAAAATCAGAGGAGGTGGAAGAAGAAATTCAAAAATTAAAATGTCAAGAATGTGAACAGGAAATGGATATCCCTATGCATTGTGGAAAACCAATGCATATAGAAGGAGATCAATTAGTATGCTGGATGGGTCCAGAATGCGGACAACAATCTATACCAAAACATCATAATAAAAATATGATAATTGGTCAAGTGTTTTGATAACTCATTCTTTTTTTATTTTTCCTTAAATTAAAAGAACTAATCACATCGAGTTGAGGAGTTAACAAATAATATAATTTAAAAGAAAAATAATCTGAAAAAAATCTACTAAAGAATCTTTTTCAATTTTAAAATTAATGAAGAAGGGTTATATCTATCAAATTGATAGATCTCAGCATTTCCGTAATCTTTAAAATTTTTTTTAATTTGTTCAGCAGAATAAGGATGAACTCCAAGATTTTGAGTTGCATAACTCTTTTTTGGTTCTAAAACAACCATATGTACATTTTGATGAGATAATGATTTTGTGATATCTTTTAATTCTTGAACAATTGATATATAATCATTTTCAACTTGAGCAATGAGCTCTGGATATTTTACAGAAATATTTGCTCCACAATCAGAACAAATGAAAATTACAGGTATAATATTTCTATTTTTTAATTTTTCAATTTTTATAAGCTCAAGACATCTATTTAGTCCCGCAGCCATAGGAGTATATGATTTTCCTTCGATATTTTTAAGTTTTTGAAGAGCATTCTGAAAAGATACTGTGGGTTTTTGAATTGTAATTGCTTCTTTTCCCCTAAATATAATTAAACTAATTTTATCTTTCTTTCTGTATCCTTCCTTTTGCAAAGAGAGTATTACATCGGTCATTTGTTTAATAACATAGTACATAGATGCTGAACTATCCAAAACAAAAAAAAGAGCTAATGGTGCTCGATACTCAAAAATTTTATTCATTAAATCATATTTATTAACTCTAAGAGGAAATTCAATTTGTGTTGTATTATATATTGTATTTTTTAAATAATTTCTAATTGTTGCATCAAGTGCAATACTTTTTGGTTGAAAGTTAATTGGTGGTCTATATGATATATATCTCCCCTTTTGGCTCGAGGATATTTTTATTCTCCTTCCAATTCCTCTACCCCCATAATTTGATACTTTTCTTTCTTTACGAATATTATCCAAAATGGATGACATTTTCTTTTCCATTTTGAATATCAATGGAAGTGAATTATCTTCTGTTATATTGAATTTTTCATTCCAAGGTAATTCTTTTACTTTCCATCCTCCCGCAGGACTAGAGTCTCTTTTTTTTTCGTCAAGATATTTAGGTAGAGGTAATTTTTCCTCTTTTGTGTCTGGAATATCCAAATTATTTGGATCAATAGATTGTCTTGCAAATTCTTTTTGAGGTTCATCAGAATGTTTTAATGGCCCCTCAGTATCTTTATTTGGCTTATATATATCTGGATCTTCATAAGCTTTTTTGATTTTTCCATATACTTCCGTTATTTTTCCTTTAATTTCTTCTGGGCTCATTTCATAATGTAAAGACTTTATTCTATGTTCAAATACTAAATCCATTGCTATATTTATGTCTGTTTCATTAATTATTATTCTATCTTCAAAGGCAGCATGTGCTCTAGCACATCTTATAAATGTTAAATCTGCTCTTTGAGAAAAAACTTGAAGTTCATCAACTATCTTAGAGACTATTTCGAAAATAGAATCAGGAATTTTTACTTTCTTAACTATTTCACGAGCTTTAATCAGTTTATTTTTTAATTCTTCCTGCTCTTTTGCATAAATCTTAATAAATTCTCTTGGATTATCATTATATGCTATAACTCTTTTAGAAATTTCAGCTCTTAATTTTAGATCTTTAGGTGCAAAAATTTTCACTTCTAAACCTAATCTATCTGCAATTTGAGGCCTAAGTTCTCCCTCCTCAGGATTCATTGATCCTACTAATACAAATCTAGAAGGGTGCCTAATAGAAATTCCTTCACGTTCAATAATATTTATACCTGATGCGGAAGCGTCTAATAATGTATCTACAATATGATCCTGCAAAAGATTAATTTCATCTATATATAAGATTCCTCTGTTGGCTTTAGCTAATAATCCGGGATGTAATTCAGAAATACCTTTTGTAAGAACTTTATCAATTGAAAGGGACCCACATACCATATCTTCTGTTACACCTAATGGTAAATTCACTAAAAGCATATCTCTTTTTTCTACTTCAATTTTATTATTTTCCTTTCTATTTTGACACTCTAAACATAAATCATCGAAATCTGATTCAGGATCACATGAAAAATGACAGTTTTTAATAATATTAATCTTAGGCATAACCTCAACTAATGAACGAACAGCTGTAGATTTACCTGTTCCTTGATGACCAGATAATAATACTCCTCCTATTTGAGGATCAATAACATTTAAAATTAATGCCATTTTCATCTTATCTTGTCCAAGTATAGCGGTGAAGGGAAAATTGAGTCTTTTCATTGTAATTTATTTGTTGTTTATTTATTTATAAATATTTTAAATGTGTAAAAGAAATTAAAATTGCTGTCTTTAAAATTTAAAATTATAAAAATAATTTGATTTAAGAAAAGAATGATTTATCTTTAAAAACATTAAAAATTCAAAAAAAAGAGAAAAATATTGATTCATTTTTAGAATTATTTATATCGATATTTTCTTTTTGGACCTTTGGAAGTTTTATATCTATGATACATAGTTCTTATCAGTATTCCAACTAATGCACTTATCATTCCTGCTAAAATTACTTGTAGCCACCAAGGTAACCCCCCATTACCTCCAGAACCAGGAAAACTATTTGGATTTAAGGGGTCAGTACCTGCTAAAACCTCTGCTCCATCATTATATCCATCATTATCACAATCTTCATTATGAGGATTGCATCCATTGAGATATTCATCAATATTTAAAAGATTATCAATGTCTGGATCTAAATTAGCATCATTAACATCAGGAATTAAACTATATTGAAGTTCCCACCCATCTGGCATACCATCTGAATCTGAATCATTATTATTAGCAAATAAGTCATAAATTGAATTATATTCATCTATGTTGTTGATTTCGTCATGATCATAATCACTATTTGTGTCTATTATTTTCGAATCCAAATCATTAATTACTTCCCATCCATCAAGCATTCCATCTGTATCATGATCCCAAATATTTGGATCGGTTCCATAAATAATTTCGTCACCATCATTCAAATCATCATCATCAGAATCATTATCATATGGATTAGTTCCATATTCGAATAATTCCTGGCCGTTAGTTAGTCCATCAGTATCATTATCAGTTTTATAAGGATTTACATATCCATTGGTAAAAATTATGAGTCCTCCTAAAAAAGCGGTATAATAGAGATATGAACTATCCACCCATACACTTTTTGCTAACGTACTGGTTCTTTGTAGAACTCTGATATCATTAATTGATGTAACATTAATTATTTCTAGACCATCATTTCCATCTGCGATATAAGCTATATTATTAGAAACATAAATGTCTTGCGTGTTGTTATAATCATCAGAATACTGACCAATTTTTGTTGGATTTGTTGGATCAGTAATATTGATTATATATAGACCACCTACATTATCTCTCATATACGAAATATCACTAGTTATATATAATGATGTCGTTGTTCCCTCATTCTCAATAAATTGACCTAGATATTGAGGTGGTTGCCATAACCCTTCAATTAATTCAACATTAACAATATCTATACCAAAATAATATCGGGCAATATAAAGAGTATTTTTGTGAAGAAAGATCCGTCTTGCTTCAGATGAATATGTAAAGCTTTCTAATAGGGTAATATCTTTTGGGTCACTAATGTCAACAATTATAATTTCTGAATTACTGGCAAAATAACCGGTATTTCCAAAAATAATTATATCTTGAGCATAACCTATCATATTATAATTTTTTATTTCAAAAGGGGCGCTAGGATCACTCACATCCACAATTTCAACTCCATCGTTTCCATCTGCAATATACGCTATAGTACCTGAGACAAATATATCTTTTGTATTATTATTACCATATCCAAATTGTCCTATTTTTGTTGGAATCACTGGATTCCTAATATCTATTAACTGAAGCCCATTAGTTCCATCTGCAATATAAGCTATATTACCTTTTACATGCACTTTCTGTGTATCACTATTAGCTTCAGAAAAAGTCCCAACTTGTTTCGGATGATAAGGATCACTAATATTGACAATTATTAATCCTTCTGAATCATAAGCAAGATATGCTAAATCCCCTGAAATAAATACACTCATACATGAATGAACTGTATCAAAGTTATATGCTCCTATAGGATCTATTGGATTTGAGCTATTAACAATCTCTAACCCATCCATATTATCAGCTATAAATATTAAATCATTTACTACAAAAACATCATATGCTCTTCCACTATAATTATAATAAGTAGTTATATATGTTGCTTCTATAGGATCTGCATTGTATTAAATTGTTTTCT
>CAZBEU010000612.1:0-6194 GCA_964491005.1 uncultured archaeon
TTTAATTCTTAGCTAATATTTTAGAGTTAAATTTGAGTAATAATTTATTAATAAATAGACAAAAATTTTATATATTTGTATATAATACAATCATTGTAATACTTAATTTTTATATTGGAATCTAAATGGAAATAGAAGTAATACGAAATGTATAATCCAACTTCGAAAGAGATCAAAGTTGTTATTTCAGAGGAAGCATATCTAACACTATTGAAAAACAGTAAGAAATTCAAATTATCAACGGGAAATTTAGCTGGTTTTAAAAAAAATAATTTAATTTATGTCTCAAAATCAAAACATTTTCTTGGAACTGATAATATTAACCAAGATTTATCATTTAAAGATGAAAATTATATTAAATTAATGAATTGGGAAGAGGAATTATTTAGTAAAACACCACCTCTCTACGTAGTAGGATGGTATAAGATTTGGTATGGCGAATTTATACCACGAGGTTATGATATAACAACTCAAATGGGAAAACAGGGACTTAATCCTGAAGCTTTTATGATTATTCTCAATCCATATGAAATTAAAAAAGCAGATCCAGGTTTAAGAATTATAAGATTTAAAGATTTTAAGAGTGAAACGAACTTTAAAGTTGAATATCTTGAATTTAAAATACAAATGATTCAAGAGAGAGGACATAGATCTTTTCTTGATATGTTAAATGACCAAACTATTCAAATTAAAGCTTAGATCACCTAAATTTTAAAAAATATAAATAAATAACTCTCTTAGAGTTGATATAGGAGAGTTAATAAAAATCTAATTAATAAGATAATCCTTAAAAAAAGAGTTCCTATAAGGCTGATTTTGTAAATCCACCATCTACTTGAATTTTTGTTCCTGTGATATAATTTGCTTTATTAGAGGCTAAGAATAATACTAAATTTGCTACTTCATTTGGTCTACCCATTCTTCCTAATGGAATTTGGTCAATCCAAGAAGATTTAATTTCTTCTCGAGATTTATTACTATTTTTAGCCATTTGTTCTATAAGTTCTTTCATTCGGTCTGTTAAATTTGGTCCTGGACGTACAAGATTAATCAAAATATTTTCTTTTGCAAATTCATTAGCATATCCTAATAGTCCAAGGCGAGTTATATTTGATAATACCATATTATCTAGCGGTTGATTAACAGAAACCTAAGTTAAAGCTATAATTCTACCAAATTTTTGTTTTTGCATAATTGGTATAACTAATTCAGAAATTCTGATAAATGAAATTAAATTCAAATTAATTGAATCTTCCCATTCTCTTTTAGTAATCCCAATTATTGATCCTGAAGGAGGTTCTCCAGCATTATGGACTAGTATATCAATTCTACCAAATGATTCAATAGATTTTTGAACAAGATTTTCAGTATCTCTTTCTTTTGATAGATCTGCAACTAAAGGTATTATTTGATTATGAAAATTAGCATTTCTTAATTTCTCGATTTTGATTTTAGCTTGTTCCAAATTTTCTTTTGAACGACTATTAATTATTACATTTGCTCCCTCTCTATAAAACTTTCTTGCACACGCAAAACCTAAACCTTTGCTTGATGCTAATATTAAAGCAATTTTATTTTCTAATCCTAAATCCATAGATCATCACTATTATAAAGAAAGAAAACATGAATTTAAAATATTTTATTCGATTTTTTATAAAAGATACTAATTATATTTCAAAATTGAAGAGAATTTTCCCAATTATTCCCAATTCTTTCCCACCTGTTCACAAAATTTAAGTATGGGTAAATATTTTTGATGTTGTCAGTTAGAATCAAAGCATGGGTTATAAATCTGATAATACTTTAGATCATTTATTTAGGCTGTCAACCTAAGCATCCGTCGTGCTTTTGACGTACGATATTTAAAGGATAGCCAATAATTTTATAGATTTTTAACAATATATGATATAAAAAATGGCCCCCAAGCGCCATGAGGACATATTCTGAACCCAATAATTATACTAAAGGTGAAAATAATGGTATTAACATTAGGAGACGGATTTTCACGTAGAAAAAAAATTGAAAATGAATTTAATACGTGGATTAATCGTCTAAAATTAGTTGGTAAGGATACAATAAGATATCAAACTAAAGAAATTGAGGGAGATAAGAAATTTAAAGCAATCCCTGGGTCAAAAAAAGAATTTAAACATACATACTCTATTCAGGAATGTAGATCTAAAATTGGAGAATTAATTGAGGAAGATCAAAAATTAGCTCTTAGAATTTCCTTAACAAATCAAAAAGCTAAAGCTAAAATCATTGATTTAATGGAAATGAGGTAGAATTAACAATCCCACAATTAATCCTTTTGAAAAATGATATCGCACCAAAATTAGAGGAAAATGCTTAAGCAATTTCTAAAGTGGCAAAAGGTGTAGAGGTATTGAACATTAAACATAATTCAATCCAATGGCGTTTAATATATCCCCTCTATAAAAAGAAATAATCATTAAGTGAACAAGGACATAAAATTGAGGAAGAACACATCGAATATTATAATGTGGAAGAAAATATTGATTTTGGTTTTGATGAAAGAAAAGTCTACGATGAAATCGATAAAATTCATGATTGGCAACATAGATTAAAAGAAGCAATCAATCAAGCAAATAAAACTGAATTAATAGAATTAGAATAATTTAATTAACTTTTTTTTAAATAATTGTCTTGTTTTTACCATTTTATTGATTTTATCTTTTTTTTCCACCTTACATAAAGAAATATATGTTATCTAATGTTGTACTAAATATGGAATTTGACCTAGAAGAACTAAAAATATCTTTAAAAAATGAATTAAAAGATATTCTATCTTATTGGGAGAATAATACTATAGATAATGAATATAGTGGATTTTACGGTAGAATTGATTCAAAGAATCAAGTAATTCCAAAATCTTCAAAGGGTTTAATTCTTAATACACGAATCCTCTGGACTTTTTCTGTAGCATATAATTATTTAAAAAAAAAAGAATATCTTCAAATTGCTGATAGAGCATATAATTATATTATAAATAATTTTTACGATAAAGATAATGGAGGATATTTCTGGGAAGTTGATTTTGAAGGAAAACCTCTAAATACACGGAAGCAAATTTATGGTCAAGCTTTTACCATATATAGTTTCTCTGAATTTTATAAAACACAGAGAAAGGAAGAAAGTTTGAATTATGCAAAAGAATTATTTCTACTAATTGAAAAATATAGTTATGATAAAAAAAATAAGGGAAACATTGAAGCATTAGATATTAAATGGCAACTTTTGGAGGATATGAGACTAAGTAATAAAGATGCAAATGAGCCAAAATCTATGAATACTTTATTGCATTTGTTAGAATCTTATACTAATTTATATTCTATTTGGAAGGATGGAGCTCTTTATAAAAAAATTAAAAGTTTAATAGATATCTTTTTGGAAAAGATAATTGATCCCTATGAAGATCATTTCAATCTATTTTTTGATATGGATTGGACAATAAAATCTTCATTAATTTCATACGGTCATGATATAGAAGGTTCTTGGTTGCTCACAGAAGCTGCCGAGGTTCTTAAGGATGAAAAATTATTGAAAAAAGTAAATAAGAGTGCTTTAAAATTAGTGGATCATACTATTAATTATGGAATGGACAACGAATCCTCTCTTTATTATGAATATGATAAAAATTCAAAACATCTAAATGATGATAAGCATTGGTGGCCTCAAGCTGAAGCTATGGTTGGTTTTATTAATGCTTGGCAGATTATTAAGGAAGAAAAATATCTTTTATATCTTTTCAAGTTTTGGGAGTTTATAAAAAAATTTTTTATTAATCGGGAAAATGGGGAATGGAATACTAAAATTAATAAAAATAATATTATTATTGAAAATCAAGATAGAGTTAATTCTTGGAAAGGTCCTTATCATAATACTCGAGCCCTTATTGAGTTACTGAAACGCTTATAATAGTTATTTATTCTATTTATTTTTTACAAAGTTCTAAATATATCTTCTTTTTTATGTTATTTAGTGGTTGATATGATGAGGTATTGCACTAATTGTAATGAGATAGTCAACATTAAAAGATACTATAATAAAGTCTCATTATTAATCTCTTGTCTCTTAGGATTAATCATTGGTTTAGCTATTTACCTTATTTATTATTCTTACCGACCTAAATTCCGTTGTTGTGAATGTAATCAAATTCATTGTTTAAGACCTATTCTACCACGAGATAGAGATGCATTAAATGAATTTGAAATATATGAAAAAGAATCCTCTACATCCAAATATTGCGAAAGTTGTGATTCAAAATTAGGTACTTCTGAAAATATTATTTACTGTCCTTTTTGTGGATACTTACAGAGGAAAACATATAATAGTATAAATAAAAACTAATTTTCATAAAAATAAAAAAATTAAATAAAATTAAATATATTACTAAACATATTTGAATATTTTAGCTAAGTTTTTTAAATGCTTGTAAAATATCTTCTACATTATCCAAAGCAGTAATAATTTCTGGGATAACTTTGTAAAGATCTCCAACAATTCCATAATGTGCGATCTTAAAAATTGGAGCTTCTGGATTTTTATTTATTGCAACTATACATTCTGAATCACTCATTCCTGCTAAATGTTGAATAGCACCTGATATTCCACATGCTACATATAGTTTTGGTCTTACTGTTTTTCCAGTTTGTCCAACTTGATGTGCCATATCAATCCATTCGCAATCAACACATGCTCTTGATGATCCTACAACGCCACCCAATTTATCGGCAAGCTTTTTTATTAATTTAAATCCCTCTGCTTCTCCAAGGCCACGTCCACCAGAAACGATAATTGGAGCCTCTTCTAGAGCTACTTCAGGCATATTACCTTTCTCTACTTTAAGTACTTTGGCTCTGATATCTTTTTCTGATAAGGTAGGTGTAATTTTCTCAATCTTATTCGCTACTGATCTCGATTCATCATATTGTGACTTTTCCATTACGCCTGGACGCACAGTACACATTTGAGGACGGTGGTTTGGACAAACTATTGTCGCCATAATATTTCCTCCAAAAGCAGGCCGTGTCTGGAGTAGGTTAGAATTTTCAAGATCAATTTCTAATCTTGTACAATCAGCAGTTAACCCTGTGTTTATTTTTGCTGATAAAGTTGGAGCTAATTCTCTTCCAATAGTAGTTGCTCCAAATATAACAATCTCTGGATTTCGAGATGTAATTAATTCGAAAATAACTTTTGCATATGCATCTGTTGTATATACTTCTAATAATTTATGCTCTGCATAAACTACTTTGTCTGCTCCGTATTTTATTAATTCTTCCGCCCATTTATCCATTTTATTTCCTAGTAACACAGCAGTAACTTCTGATCCAACAGATTTTGCTAATTTTCTTGCCTCTCCAATGAGCTCTTTAGCTACATTTAAAACTTCAGAATTTCTCTGTTCTACAATTACCCAAACGCCTTTATAATTAGAAATATTAATATTTTTATCTATTATCTCTTCACTTTTTGCCATTATTATTCCTCTATTTTAAATTATTTGTCTTTCTTTAAGTCGAACAATCAATTGTCTAGCAACTTCTTTTGGATTTCCTTGTAGAAATTCTCCTTCAAACTTGCGAGATGGTGTAAAAATTTTCTTAACTCGTGTTGGTGATCCATTTAATCCCATATTTTCTTTTGCAAGGCTAATATCCTCTGCTGTCCATGTTTCTATTGGTCTCTCAGGATTTTCACCAAATGTTTCAAAGATACGTTTCATATTCGGATATCTTGGAGTATTTAATTGTTTTACTGCTGTTAATAAAACGGGAGTGGGACATTCTACAATATAATGCCCATCTTCTACTGCTCTTTTAACAAGCACTTTATTTTCACTATATTTAAGTTCTTCAACATAAGAAATAACAGGTAATTTTAAATGTTGAGCTATTTGTGGACCCACTTGAGCAGTATCACCATCAATTGCTTGACGTCCGCAGAAAATTAAATCAAGACCATCTTCTTCTTTAATTTTATTAATTGCTGAACTTAAAATTGCTGAGGTAGCCCATGTATCCGATCCTGCGAAATTCCGATCACTTAAAAGGATTCCTCTATCAGCTCCCATAGCTATCGCTTCTTTTACAACTACAGAAGCTTGGTTTGGACCCATACTAAGAACAGTTATAAAAACATCTCCGATTTCATCCTTTAATCGAAGAGCT
>CAZBEU010000613.1:0-6729 GCA_964491005.1 uncultured archaeon
ATTGAGGAAATGATCGATAGTCTTGAAAAGATTGGAGGAGAATTTAAAATTTTAAATACAAATCATCCTGCTGGAGAGCAATTAGAGGGTTTAGGATCTATTGTCGCAATTTTGAGATATAAAATTTAACTAACTTCTGAATTTTACTATGGGGTATGAAATTAAAACTATAAATAAAGGTTCTGCAATACCAATTTTTGGTTTGGATTTTATAGGTATCATTGATAGAGGAACGAATATCATTGAGATTAAACCAATAACATTATGTAATTTAAAATGTAAATATTGTTTTGTGAAATGTGGTGGATATTTTTCAAATTTCATTATCGATCCAAATTTTATCTTGGAAAAAGTTCGAGATCTTGTTGATTTCAAAGGAAAGAACAACATTGAAGTCCATATTGCGCCTTATGGAGAAATACTTCTATATAAAGATCTATTTTTTTTATTAGAATCATTATGGCAAATTGAAGGGATTACAATAATTTCAATGCAAACGAATGGTTTGCTTCTAAATCAAGAAGTTATTCAAAAACTTGAAAGATCACGATTAACAAGAATAAATATTAGTCTGAATACATTTAATAAAAAACTGGCTGAATATCTAACCGCAAGTAAGGACTATAATATTGAATTTTTATTAGAAAATTTTAATTCAATTCTGAAATCCAAAATAAATTTATTAATTGCACCAGTATGGTTTCCAGGACAGAATGATCTTGATATAGAGGAAATTATAAAATATGTAGTTAATCTTAGAAATAATGGATATTCAAAAAAAAAGATACAGATTGGAATTCAGAAATATCTTGTTTATAAAACGGGAAGAAAGTTGAAAAAAATTCAACCAAAGACTTGGGGGTATTTTTATAAGCAACTTTCTTATCTGGAAAAAAAATATGATATAAAATTGAAACTTGGACCAAGAGATTTTGGAATACATAAAAGAAAACTATTCAAATTAGAATCTAAAGAAGGAGACATTATTCCTATTAAAATTATGAGTAAAGGGAGATGGAATAATGAATATATAGGAAAAATAAATGAAGAATTTTCAACAAAAATCCTATTAAATAAAGCTTTAGAATTTTCTGAAAATTATATTGGAAAAAATATAAATGTGAAAGTACTAAAATCTAGTCCAAATGATAACATTATAACTACTTTTGCTCCATTTTAATAAAATCTGTTTTATAAAACTATGAAGAAAAATAATAAAGTATTTTTCCTATAGTAGAATATTATTTTTCATTCAATTATAATTATAAAATAAACTAATTGAGAAATTATAAAAAATGTCTCCTATAATTACGACAGAAGATGAACTTGATCTGAGTCGTTATGAAAAAGAATTGGTTAAAGCTTTAGCTGAACTCAATAAAGAACAATATAAGATAATAAAAACTCAAAAGAAGTTAGCTGAAAATATTTTAGAATTAACATCTACAAGAGATTCATTGGGGATAACTATGAGAGATGTTTTCAACCAGATGAAAATGCTTGCTAGAGAAGATAATTCCAATGTTAAAAATGAAGATATAAAGTTCATGGATGATTTAATTCATGCTAATGACAATAATATCGAAGCAAACAAACGTTATTTAATCGCATTAAAAGATTTAATTGTTGAAAAAGAATATTTAGTAAATTTAAGAAATGAATTTGCTGATTCATTAAGTGATGTGGCCTCAAAAAGAAAAACTTCTATAAAAAAAGGTCTTGATTTGTTTAAAGCTAAAGATAAAATGACAGAAGACGAAAAAATAAATATATTAACCCAAAATGTCAATGATGCGCAAAGAGAATTCGATAGAACGAGAGATATTCAATTAAAAAAGATCGAACAATATTTTGAAATACAATCTAAAGTTAGTAAATTATGGTTAAAGTTAAAGGATGCAACATCAGATTTGGGTTAGCAATAAATAATGGAAATTAAATATATTTTTTCTCTCTTTTCTTTTTATAAAAAATTATCCTTACGCATATAACGAAATTCTATCTAATTAACTTAAATTTAATAAATGTAATTTTATTATTATAATGATTAGAATTATATTATTAAACAATTAATTTATTATTAATAAAAGAGGCTAAGTGTGATATGGCAGAAGAATTTAATAGCTTTCTTGCAGAAGCGAAAAAATCACCGATAGAAGATAAAGTAAATGCATTTGGAGATATTGTAGAAAAAATAATGAGTATTGTATTACGTATCCCAGATTTGGTGGATCAATCTCTTTCAGGTATTCATCAAAAGATATCCAATCTAGAATCACAAATAGGTCAATTAAGAGTATCAGGAAATGTGCAACCAACAATGGGTGGTGCCCCTTCTCCTGCTGGTCTTCCCCCAAGCACAGGCGTTCCACGAGCTCCAGGAGGTCCACCCGGAGGTCCAAGACCGCCCGGAGGTCCGCCTGGAGGTCCAAGACCCCCTGGAGGTCCAGAACCTGCACGCCCTGCAAGTCCTGTATCTCTTAGAGGAGCTATTATGGGAGAATTAAAGGAATTATTTTCTAAAAGACGTCAAGGATAATTAGGGTTATTTATTAAATAATCTTCTATTTTTTATATTTTAAGAGTAATTAATGATTATTATTAAGTTCCTTTCAATAATCTTATTTTAATAAGGTAATTTTGATATAGTTCATTCTAAAAAATAAAGAAATAGAAGATCTTTAAAAATTATTATCTCTGGGGGCTTAATCTTTATTTTAAAAGGATTAGAATTCTAAAAACCCAGGATCTTCAAAAACGTCTTCAATATCTCGTTTTTTACGAATATCGCTTTCATCATGTTCAGAGAATAAAGAATCCTCATCAGTTTTAATTCCTTCTTCTAATTCTTCGGTCTCTAATTTCAATAAAACATCTTTTTCAAGTCTTTTATATTTTTCTGCTTTAGCTTTCCAATCATTTATTTCATTGATATCTGCATTATCTTCTTCTTCTAATAGTTGAGCTACTTTTATTCTGCATAAACTTGATAAAAGTGAGTAGGATAGTGCGAGTTCTCCCCATTCATTATTTTCTTTTAATTTTGCAATACCTTTTTCTAACCTTTGTAATTCTGTGTCGGCATAAAAAACATCAATAAAATCTCCAAAAGCATCAACTGGTTCTGATATAGAGTTGATTAATACTTCTTTTTCTAATCCACAATGACCACATTTGACCTTAGCAAACCCATCTTGTTTCTTTATATTTTCCACTTTAACACTTTTTTCACCACAATCCTCATTTTATAGTAAGTCTATTAAATTTTGCGGGCAGGTGAAAATTTTTGGTAATTTTTTTACCCTTTTATATGTTTGCTGTTTTCTTTTTCTTCTTCCCAATTAAATCTCCTAAGTTTTTGAATTAACTAGATAAAAAATATATATAAAGGTAGTAATTAAATCAAGATATGATATAGAATCAAAACTAAAAAATTTTTGCTTTCCAAGATTTAGATAATTTTCCATAAAATTTTTTAGGGATAATGTATATACTTATTTACTCTTTTTAGCTAAATTAATTAAATCAATAATAAATAAGAGTGGATAATAGGTATGGAACATAGTAATCTATCATTACAATATGATGAAAACTTGATAAATCGAATTCTTGATGATATTAATATGAGATATATCATTCTTTTTCAATATATCATACGAAATGACCTATTTAAGAATTTAAATGATTTAGAATTATTAGAATCTTATGAAAGAATTTTGATTCTCGATGAAATTTTCAAAAATAATATAACTAAATTTTGGAATGAAAATTTCATTGAAATAGCAATAGATCTTGGATTATTTAAGAATATTCGAAATATCAATGATTTTAAACAAAAAGATCAAGATTATATTATAAAATTAGGAGAAGAAACAGTTACTATAGAAGATAATACAATTTTAGTACCCGAAGATACCCTTTTTCTTATGATAAATAAAAAATTTAAACATCTTACAAGGAGAAATTTTAATTTAGCTCTTACAAAATTGAAAAGCGTAAGATGTGAATCCACTGGGGTAATTCATTCATTTATTTATACAATTGGAGAAAATGATGTTACTCTTGCTGATGATGTTTATGAGATATTGGATCAATTTGGAAATGTTTATCAATCAATTAAAATTGAGATTACAATTGAGGGATTTTACAAAAATTTTAGAGAGATATATGATAAAATAATTGAATATATAGAAATTTATGACCCAATATTTAATAATAAAAATATAACAAAAAAAATTGAAAAGGCAATTAAAGAAAATAAGGATATCTTAAAATATTTAGTTGATCAAAAAATTGTTTTACCTGAGAAATTTGATTTTAGCAAAATTGATAATAATGAGAAAATATTTAAAGATTGGAAATTACAATTGATTGATCTTCTACATTTTAGATATAAAATGAGTAAAATAGATGAAGAACTTGAAAAGATCAGAAGTTATTATTCAGGTAAAAATAGAAAGAATACTTATCTTCAATTTATAGAAAAAATATCATTTGACGAAGACAACATTAATGAAAAAATAAAAAATGAATTAATCACTTTAAAAGACAAGATAGTAGATATTAATAAAATCTTAAAACTTCTAACTAAAAAGCAAATAAAACTATTAAATTTAGATTATGAAAGATTTTTGATTACAAATAATTAATTTTAGTCAATACTAACTATGAAATGTCCAGCATGTAATATTGAAATGAAGACCTTAGTTGAAGGAATTTTTCAATGTCCTCAATGCAAAAAAATCACTAAAGAAAAAACTGAAAAAGAAGAGGAATTAGAAAAGAAATCAACGCTTGAAGGGGAAATAATTAATGGAGATTGGTTTCATAAACATGTTTCGCTTAATTCAGCATATGAAGTATGTGAAAAAGGTGTAATCATCAGCAAAACAGATACTAGAATGTTTGCTGTATTAATATGTCACAGCGCTTATTTAAAAGATGAAAGATATATAAGACTTTCTTGGTGGAAAAAATCTTTTTATCAACATGCTGGGATGATAAAAATATATGAACCCGATGTATTAATAAACTTAATTAAATCATTAAAGTCTATCGATCAGGATTTTGATGAATTTTGGACATTTAAAGGTAAATTTAGGGAAAAAAAATCAAATAATGAAGAAGATTCAATAAAAGAAAAAAATCTGGACTTAATAAAATATAGAATTATTGAAAATCGAACATGTCCTAATTGTCAAAAAAAAATGAAAAAAGAAAAGTCTCACTATGAATGCCCCCATTGTGGGGAAATTGTTATCTTAGAAGGATATAATCAACCAATATTTAATATCCCTCCTTCTGAACTTAAATTAAATTTTCAAGGTAATTTTCCAATTAATTTCTATTTACCCGTAAGCGGGATAACGATAAAATGGCTTATGGGAGAATGGAAAGCTTTAGTTGTTATTTATTCTAAAGATAATCCTAATAAAAAATGGCTTAGATTTTATTGGTGGACAAGAGATTTAAAAAGTGTTCTTAAATACGGAATTACTGAAATTGGAGATGGATCAAAACTAGGCTGGAAAGCTCAAAAAGGTTCAGGAAACAGTAATATTTATAATAAAAAATTTATTAGACCATTAATTGAATCTTTGAAAAAAATAGCTAAAGAATTAGATTGGAATATTAATCTTAATTAAAATTATATAATTTATCATGTCTGAAAGTAAAGATCAAACTTGGAAAAGCTTATTAGATGAATTTAAAAAAAGTATAGAAAAAGTTATTATTCAATTGGAAAAAAGAGATATAGAAAGAATACCTGGTGCTAGAGAGGCACTTTTAAGACGATTAGAGGATATTAAAAATCAATTTCCTAAAAATCAAGGGGATATATTCATTAAAGCAATTGATGACAAAATTCAAAATGCTTTCTTTCCCAGTACTCTAGACTTTAGCGAAGCGTTTAAGCAAATTTTAAAATCACGCACTCATGAACAAGATTTTATTATAAATGAATTAATAAATGGATTTATTTCATCAAAATCTAAAGCAATCGCTTCGGGAACACAAGTACCCATTATTGATCGAATGGTAGAAGCCTTTAGTAGGAGAAACGATTTTCACATTGTTGACCATCAATTTTATGCTATGTTTGGAGATCCAAATAATCCCAAACAATATCTTAAAAAACAGCTAGATGAGCTGGTAATATTATTTGGTCTGGTTTCAAAAGAATTAATTATTGAAAAAGATAAAAGGAGAAGTGAAAAAAAAATCTATACTTTCTATACTTTTCCTGATGAGATCTTAAAAATACTTGAAGAAAAATATCTAATTTTTGATGAAAAATTGGGATATACCTATGTTTCTGAAGAATTTGATCGAAATGTTTTTATTTGTATGTTTTTAGCAAATATTGCTATTAATCGTGAAAATCTTGATAAAATAGGTGGAGAATATACAATAAATGGAATATCTGCTATTTTCGCTTTAATATTGTTACTAAGTTTTATGCCAAAATTATCTGTAAATGAAGATAATCCGATACTTCGAGATCCAACATATAATGATAGTAATATGAGTGTTATTCCAAAATCATGGATGATGAAACAGGTATTAGATGATTTATTTGATCCATTGATAAAAATTATAGCATATAGATTGGGTGGGGGATTATGGTATACAAAAATAGTTGATTCAGATGTGCGAAAAAATCTAATCAATCAAATCCGTTTTCTTATTAGAGATGTTAACAAGTGGATCCTCGGAGAGATGGTAAGG
>CAZBEU010000614.1:0-1648 GCA_964491005.1 uncultured archaeon
GGTGAAAGACCCTCAATATTTAGTCGTATAAAAACCAATCAATGCAACCTGAAAACAAATAGAAAATAAACTATGTTGATGCCAGAGGTACAAATAGAAGGAATGTAAAAGAAACCAAACAAGTAAATTCAGAAAATAAAATAATTCAAATGGATGAAAATCAAAACAATGAATTATTTCTTCCTTATAACATTAAAAATAAAGTAAGTTTAATAACAAAAAAATATACTTTTAAAAATAATATCTTTTGAGAATTATGATAATGAATCGACGATAAGCTCAAGATAGGATTTTGTAATGGAATCTTCTCTCTTTATTTTTAATAATCCTAAAAATTCAAATAAAAGAGATTTAATATTATCTATATCTTTCTGGTCCTTGCTTATGTATTCAATTTCAAGAAAATACTTTTTTAATAGGGGGACATAATCAATTAATAGTTCTAAATTGTAGTTTTTATATATTAATTTAAATAATTCTCTCTCTTTTTTAATAGTTAAAACCTCTCTAAAACCTAATATACGGAATATCTCTCTAAGTTTTTCACCATCATCTATTTTAAGTTCTAATTCTTTTCTGGTCTTTGTTTCCGTATCAAGTTTCTTTCCTTTATATGTAATATATGAATTATAAGTATGATTTTCTTCTTTATTCAATTTGTTAAATTTGATTGAATCTCTTATTCTTAAGGCTTCATCGGTTCCTCCAAAATCTCTCAGATTTAATGGCATATTATAATAAGTATCTTCATGAATGAGAGAACATATATATTTAGCTCCGTATTTTTCTAATTCTTTTCTAATAAATTCTGGATCAGAAATAGATGTTTTAATTTCGACTTCAATCATAAATTTCATTAAATAATTGAATATTTAATTGATTAGTAATAATACAATCATAAATAATAATTTTCTAATTTCTTTTATTTTGGGTTGGTTTGCTATTATAAATAATGATTATAAAATTAAAGAACTTATTTCAAAATATGGTTATTCAGAATATATGATAAAAAGATATTCTGAATTCCTTGGTATTGAGCAAACAGAAAGTTTATTAAAAGCAAATGAAATTAAATCAAAACCATCTATTCGAGTTAATACTCTCAAAATTACACCAGAAATATTAAGAACTCGATTAGAAAAACTAGGTTTTATTCTAAAAGATATCGAGTGGATTTCATATGCTTTTGATATTCAGAAGGAACTTTCAAATTTAGGTTCATTACATGAATATCTTCAAGGATATTATTATATACAAAATAAAGTATCTATGCTTCCTCCTTATATACTCCAACCCACATCCGATGAAACCGTAATAGATATGTGTGCTTCACCAGGAGGAAAATCAACTCATCTCGCACAAATAATGAAAAATAAAGGTAGACTAATCTTAATAGAGAGAAATAAAAAAAGAATTCCTGCTTTAGAATTTAATATTAGAAGAATAGGGATATATAATTCGGTAATTATAAATGAGGACGCAAGGAATTTACCAAATTCTAAGTTAAAAGGAGATAAAATTTTACTTGATGCTCCTTGCACAGGTGAGGGTTTAATAAGAGATGATCCCACTAGAAAAAAAAATAGAACACTTTCAGATATAAAAAAAATGGCTAAAATTCAAGAAGAATTGCTATTAGCAGGAATAA